>CAYXPO010000151.1:0-9302 GCA_964466925.1 uncultured Nitrospirales bacterium | reverse complement strand
CATAGCCGGTGGCGGTTTTCACGAAGGCGGCCCCCGCCTTGACGCTCATCTTGCAGACATCCACCTTCTCCTGTTCCGTCAGATAGCTGCATTCGAGAATCACCTTGACCGGGATGCCCTTCACCGCTTTCACCACCGCGGCGATTTCCTGATGCACGTAATTCGGATACCCGGATTTCAACGCGCCGATGTTGATCACCATGTCAATTTCCGTGGCGCCGTTGCGCATGGCGTCCCGGGCCTCCTCCACCTTCACGTTCGGCGTGTTCGCCCCCAAGGGGAATCCGATACAGGCGCCCACGCCCACCCCCGTGCCCGCAAGCTGCTTCGCGCAGAAGGACACCCAGGCCGGATTCACGGATACGGTGGCAAAGCCGTGTTGCGCCGCTTCCTGGCACAGTTCGCGAATATCCACTTCCGTTGCGTAGGCGCGCAACAGGGTATGATCAATGAGCCGGGCCAATTGTGCTCGCGTCACGTCCGACAAGCTCCTTGAGTTGTGTGCCGCACAGGCAGCCGCATTTGCCACAGTATACAATCATGCGCGGCAAAGAAAAAAGTGGGCTCGGGAGCGTGCGCGCCGGTGCACCCAGGCAAAATGCTTATGGAAAAAATTGGCGATTGATTCCGCGATGTTTCCATGACAGAAACCCGGGACAATGTTTATTGAAGCGCAGAATCAATCTGTTCTATTTGTTTATTCAACACAGAAGCCATCTTCTCCGGTAGTAGTTCCTGTCACCAGGCAGGCGTTTCTCCGGTTCAATCACAAATCACCCCTTCTTGGTTCGATATTTCGGAGCAAAAAGCCTTTTAACCCAAAAATGCCTTCGGCGCCGGAGCGGGGGGGGTAACCGGGGGAATTGCAGAACTGAATGAGGCGGAGGAGTTCGGAAAGTCCGATGGCCCATTCGTGGGGGCGTAATTGGAAATGTGGGCGGTACAGGAGGCGCCGTTCCCGGAACCGGGGCTTTGCACGTAAACGCTGTCTCTGTTATTGTTGATGTCAACACATCAAACAAAGGCACGGCAGACATGGAAACATATTCAATAGCGGTTTTGGAAGGCGACGGGATTGGTCCGGAAATCATGCGCGAGGCGGTGAAAGTCCTCCGTGTGATTGAAGCGCAAAGCGGTGTTCGGTTCGATCTTCGTTATGCGCCGTTTGGAGGACGCGCCTATTTCGAGACCGGCGCCTCCTTCCCGGAGGAAACCAAGGCCGTCTGCGATGCGTGCGATGCCATCCTTAAAGGGCCGATTGGCCTGAGTTTGGAGGAATCAGGGAAAATTCCCGTGCAGGAACAGCCGGAGCGCGGCGCATTGCTGCCTTTGCGGCTCCGCTACCGCACCTACGCCAATTTCCGGCCGGTCTACTTGCCCCCTGAGCTGATCCATTTCTCGCCGTTGCGGGAAGACCGCATCCAAGGCGGCATTGACATCATCATGATCCGCGAACTGGTCGGCGGCCTGTATTTCGGCGAGAAGGAACGCGGCGAGACCGAGGAAGGGCTGCGCTACGTGAAGGAAACGCTGGAGTACGACGAGTCCGAAATCAGGAACATTCTCCAGGTGGGCTTTGAAGAGGCGCGCAAGCGGCGGCGCGTTCTGCACAGCGTGCACAAAAGCAATGTACTGATGTCCAGCGTGTTATGGAACGATATTATTTTTGAAGTGGCGAAAGAATATCCCGACGTGCAACTGAAGCACATCATTGTGGATGCGGCTGCGGCGGCACTGGTATTGAATCCGCAACAATTCGACGTGATGGTGATGGAGAACATGTTTGGCGACATCTTGAGCGATCTGGCCGGCGGCATTCTGGGCTCTCTCGGGTTGATGCCCTCCGCCTGCGTGGGCGCCCACAAATCCTATTACGAACCCTCGCACGGATCCGCGCCGGACATTGCCGGAAAAGGCATTGCAAATCCCTACAGCATGATTGGTTCCATGGCCATGATGCTGGAAAAGAGTTTTGGCATGGAAGCGGAAGCCAAGCGTGTATGGAATGCCATGCGCCAAGTGTTTGGCGGAGGATTTACCACCTCGGACCTGCGGGACCCGGCGGGAAAGCTGAAAATCATCTCCACCAGCGCGTTTGGGGATCGTGTCGCCGAAGCACTACATCGCTAAAAAATCTTCTCCTCTTGCGGCACACAATCCCCGCATGCGATGCAATCTTCTATATACACTTCTATCGCTTCATGAGTATTTTTTAATGCCTCCGCCCGGTTGTCCCCCTGGCTGATGCAACCGGGCAGCGCGGGCACTATCGCGACAAACCCGCCCTCCGGTTCATTTTTTAAAACTACGGTATATCTCATGAAAATCTCTCTATGGCAAAGCCTATCAATATAGTACCTTGTTGCCACGCATTGCGCAAGCGTAAGATAATTGAAGAAACGACATTTACCAGAAAGGGCTTTATGGGAGTTGCACTCATTGCCACACTAAGTCTGGCCGCTTTTTCGGCGGCGGACGCGCCCGCTTGGTCCTGCGGCTATGCTTCGCTGAAGGTGTTGAACAATTTCGTGACGGAACTGTTTAACGATTCCGTGGAACCCGGCACGCCGCGCGAGTTTTTAAATCCACGGACCGGCTGGGTGTTTTTCGCCCTCCAGGGCTCCCCCGAAACACGCCTATATCTTGATGCACAACAAGAAGCACTCCTCTGGCGGAAGAATCCGGACACCGGGGATCAGGAAACGATGCAGCGATTAACCGAAGGACGGCATCAGGTTCGGGTGGAAGGTTCCTCGCCGCACCACATGACCATTCGCACCATGCCGGAAATCGCCTACTGTTATTTTCCCGCCACCCCTCACATTACCCCATTTGGCCCCTATGATTGGGCGTATGTGTCCCGCCACGTGCTTCCCCACGTGAACACCCTGATCACGCGGGGAGACCAGGCTCCGGAAGAATTTGAAGCATGGCGGCGGGAAGGCCGTCAATGGATTGCCAATGCGCCGTTGCCGGGATTAAACCAGAAAACGCCCCCTCCGGCGGACGATGTGTTTGCGGAGTGGGCGAAAAACCCGGGCGTGGCCCAAACGGGTTACGCGGGCATGATTGTGGATGAGTTCCTGGGGGCAAGCGAGGGGCATTATGCCGTATGGACCGGAGCGTTTCAGCGGCTCATTGCCCTGCCCGAATTCAACGGAAAGACCTTCTATGCATGGTCCGGGCAAATATTTGAATTGCCCCATGGCCTGGCGTTCTGCAACACCTTGATGGCCAAAGAGCATCGTTTTGCCTGGGAAGTCTATTTGCGTGAAGAACCCACCCCGGACAAGGCCAAGGAGCGGATGATGCAGCGTCTTCAGCAGAGCTTCCTTAAATGGCGCAACGCCCTGCCCGGCGTCGAGCGACGCATGATGCTCACCCTGGGCTATCTGTGTGCGCCTCCGGAGAGCCTTAACACCGACCCCGGTGTGGATTATCAGGTCTTTCTGGACCTGCAGTTCAACCTGCTGGCGAATGATCCCGCCTTCTGGAACCTGTATGGGCTGATGGAGTACTCGGCCAGCTACGCGGATGAAGAATCGCTGCGCTGGGCGCATAAACTCTTCCGGCATTATTGCATCGAAGGCCATCGGGAACCGCTGACCCAAGACCCCTATCGCCTCCCCCATCTTAAAAATCCGGATTTTGTTGATGGGCTGAAAGGGTGGCGGGTGGAAAAAGCGGAAAAGAAAAGTATTCGATCCGATGCGATGAAAGGGTTTAGTTGGTTGCAAGGACGGTATCCCAAGACCAAGAATGGGGATCAATTCTGTGTAATGAAGCGTTCAGAAAAAGGCTCCAACTGGCTGCATCAGACCATAAAAGCCCTGGAACCGGGCCGCCTCTACTCCGTGAAAATGATCTCCGCGAATCTGACCCAGTTCGACAGACAACAGACCCTGGGCGTGCACTTGGAGGTCCAGGGCGCGGAACGAATCCCGGCCTATTGCTTCCAATTCGCCTATCCGAGTTGCTATGATCATGCCACTGGCCCGTACAACAGCCAGCATCCGGCGTGGTTCAATTTCCACCGCGAAGTATTTAGCGCCGCCGCGCCCACGGCGGAACTGGTGATTTCCGATCAAGGATGCGCGCCGGGACAGGAAATTGCGGTTAATTTTGTCGAGGTACAGCCGTTTCATGCTCCATAAGCTAGTTGTTCTGGCATGCCTGATTGTCACCGGCGGCGTGATTTGCATGGCCGATGAATTTCTCCATCCGCGCCCCATGCCCAAAGTGCTCTTTCCCATCAATGGCGCCTCCGTGGCGGCCGGCCCCTTTACGCTGCTGGCCCTTGCGGCGCAAAATGACGACGGTTCCTTTGAATCAATTCCGTTGCAGGTGGATGGGAAAGACCAGTCCTGGCAACCGTATGCCCCGCCGGTGTGCCTCGCCCCGTTGGATCTGCCGCCCGGTGAACATTTTGTCCGGCTTGGCGGATGCGAGGTGATGTTTTACGTGACCGCGCCGGACACCGCCCCCCCCACGGACTGGATTCCAGCGAAAGCGCATCCCGGCAAGGATGCTTGGCGCAACTGCGCCCTGTGCCATGAGACCACCCAGGAAAACGGGTTAACGGTTCTGGGACCGCACAAGGGGTGCGAAGTGTGCGCCCCCTGCCACGCCGCAGGGGACATGGCCGCAAAACACAATCACTCCGAACCCCCGTTGCGCGATTGCGCCTTGTGCCATGCGGTGCATGGCGCTACGCTTGAATCCCTGCTGCGCGCGCCGAAGAAACAACTGTGCGCCCATTGTCATCGCGAGGGCCGGTAACCAACCGCAGAAACGAGATTCTGGTCCAAAAGGGCCGAAACGATACAACAAGGGACACGGCATGAAACGTAGAACTTTTCTTCTTCTTGGAGCGGTAATCCTCCTGGCGGCGGCCGGTTTTTTCATCACCCAACGGGTATTCAAGGAACCTGTGCCCGAGGGGCGGCCCACGGCCCGGCCCGAGGGCGAAGGCTGGATCGATCTGCTGGACGCCGCCCATGCCCCCGCCTGGAAAAACGTCACCAACGACAAGGACATCTTCGAGATCAAGGACGGCGTGCTCCACATTTTCGGGCGTATGGTGCCGCCCTTGCGGTACGCCGGGTATACGGCGGAAAAATTCGGTGATTTCCAGTTGCATGTGGAATTCAAACTCGCCCATCACGCCAACAGCGGCATTTTCCTCCGTTCGCAATTCAATGATCCGGTATACCGGGGCTTTGAAGTGCAAGTGCTCGAGGATTTCGGGAAAGCGCCCACGAAAAACAGTTGCGGCGCGATCTATGACGTCACCACGCCGATGTACAACATGTCCCGGCCCGAAGGTGAATGGAATTCCTACGACATTACCGTCAAGGGCAAAGAAGTCATCGTCTTCATGAACGGCTGGATGGTGGTCCACACGGACTTGTCAAAAATGATCACCCCGCTCGGGAAATTCAAAATTCCTTACAACAGCCTCCCGATGGAAGGCCATCTCATGGTGCAGGACCACGGCGGCGAGGCTTGGTACCGGAATCTGCTCATTAAGAAGCTCTAGCCCAAGCCATCATCACCGCGCCCGTGGATGACTCCAAACCGGCGCTATTTGTCGCCCATCGTGCTGGCCCAGACTTCCAGTCCCTCGTAGGGGTTGGCCATGCCGAGGAAAAGCCGCCCGTTGGCGGACGCCATGGTGCGGACGCCGTAGCTGTTGGGATTGCCCATCCCATCGGTCATCACACAATACCACGTCTTTCCGTCTTGCGTTTTGTAAAGGTCGCCGCCTTTATTGGGGCGGAGCCGAATGAGATCGATCATGGTGAGGCATTTGGCCTCCGAAGTGGCCTTCTTGCCGATGCCCATCATCCCCAGGATATAGCGGGGGTGGGTGAGCATATAGGTCAAGCCGGGAACGATGTCATAGGTTCCGACATAGAACCAGCCGTCATGTGCGCACATGGACCACATATAGGCATTGCCGCCTTCGCCGAAACCGCTTTTTTCCCCGCCGATGGAATGCGGGCCGACCACCACTTCAAGATGGTCTTCCTTATCCAGCCGCAGCAAGTCCGCCGGATGCAGGCCGCCAATCATACGCCCCAGGAAACTGGCTTGCGTCCCAATATACAAGTGATCGTTCCAGACCTGCATGGTCAGCACGGATTCGTTCATCCACCGGGGGCCGCCATGCTTCATAATCTGAACCGGGGCGGCAGTGGGATCGGGACCTTCCATTTTCCAGAGTTCCGCGCCCTGCAACGGGTTATGCGTCCCCACGTACAACCAGTTGTTGAAGGATTCGATGGTGAAGATTCCCACATTGCGCTTGTTGCCAAACGCATTGTCCAGAACATCCCAAACCTCCGTCCCGTCCGTGGCAAAAATCAGGGATTCCGCCGCATCCGCTTTGCTCACCATCTCATAATCATTGTAAAACGACAGATACAACAAGCCGTTGTGAATGGTCATACCGCGAATCGAGCCTTCACGGTTGGCTTTCCAGAACTGTGTCCAGGAACCGGGTTCGCCGGTTTCCGAACGCCAGATGGACGTGGTGTCGCCGCGCCCGCCCGCATACAGGAACAATTTTCCATCGGATTGGTTCCGGTAGGTTTTCATGATGCGAAACCCGTGCGGACGGTCCGCATCGGAAAGGTCAAAGTCACGGGTATCGAGCACGGTCTCCCATTGCGTGGGACCCAGATCGGGGCGGTACCGGCGGATTTCGGGATACACCGGCTGGTGATCCTGAAATCCTTTGTACTGCTGCACCCGGTTCCAAGTCCCCACATAGAGATGTCCCTCCCCCGCACTCCCGTCCGCCTTAAAAAACTCCATGGACCATGGGTAATCATTGTGGTCTTGCGCCTGGTCCGCCGGATCGAAGCCATTCAAGGCCACTTGGGTGAAGTCTCCTTCCGCAAGACCGCCGGGCGCCTCTTCGGGGGAACGCAGGCACCCCGCCCCGCACAGGCAGAGCCCCAGCACGGCCATCCACAGATAGTTACAGTTCCGCATGATCCAACCCTCCCATGATTTTTGTTTTCAGACTGTTGGTCGAGCCTCGTTTCCGAAGATACCGGACGCCGCATGCGCACGAAACCCGCCTCGGATATATTCCGCCACTTAAACGTCTCCGAAAACATAGTAATCTGTTTTCAGTCTTGGACGCAACCCAATCATCCGTCTTTCCGGCATCCGGCACCCGACCTCATGGTTCAGTGTTGGCGGGCGGTTCCAGGGCGGCGCGAATGGCGGAATGGAGCGCCTGACTGGAAAAGGGTTTGATGATATACGCGGCGATGCCCATGGCTTTCACCTGCTCCGGCGTCAGGTTGGCTCCATAACCGGTCATGAGAACCACCGGAAGGTTCGGGGCGAACTGCGCCACTTCCCGCGCAAGTTCCACCCCGCTGAGCTTGGGCATGACGTTATCGGCCAGGATCACGTCAAAGCGGCCGGGGTCTGAGCGCACCAGGTCCAAGGCGGCCACACTATCGGTTAAACACTCCACTTCATACCCTTGCCCCTGCAGTAATTGGGCCGCCAGCGAAACAATATCCATTTCATCATCAAGCACGAGGACCCGTTCTTTTCCCGTGTTCCGGGGAAGGTCTTCCTTGGCGGGAAACAGGGATATGCCTTCTACTCGCGGCCAATAAATTTGAAACGTGGTTCCATTGTTCACTTCACTCTGGACACGGATGGCGCCGCCGCCGCCCAGCACGATTCCATGCACCGTGGAGAGGCCCAGCCCGGTGCCTTCGCCAAAGTCCTTGGTGGTGAAAAAGGGATCAAAGATGGAGGAGCGGATGGCGGGGGGAATCCCGCAGCCGGTATCGCGCACCACCAGCCGCGCGTACGCCCCTTTTCGCAACATGCCGACATCCGCGGGAATATCCTCCTCGAATTCGCAGGTGTCCAGGGAGATAACCAGCAAACCGCCCTTTTCGCCCATGGCCTGCGCGGCATTCGTGCACAGGTTCACCACCACCTGATGAATCTGGGTGGCGTCCGACAACACCATGCCCGCCTCTTCCTGCAAATGCGGCTGTATTTCAATCGAGGCCGGGAGCGTGGCCCGCAGGAACCGGACCGCTTCCCGGACCGCGAAATACACGGGGACGGGATGGCGATCCAGTTCCTCCTTATGGCTGAAGGTTAAAATCTGCTTGACCAGCCCGCTGGCGCGATGCCCGGCCTTGCTGATCATCCGCAGATTCTCCCGCACCGGGTGGTTCTCCGGAAGTTCGCGCAGGGCAAGTTCACAGTGCCCCAGAATGAGCATCAACACATTGCGGAAGTCATGCGCCACGCCGCCCGCCAACCGCCCGAGCGCCTGCATTTTCTGCGCTTGGTGCGCCTGTTGTTCCAACAGCGTTTCGTTGGTGATGTCCCGTCCGAAAATGGCCAGCCGGACCACCTTGCCCTGGTCGTCGAAGAGGGGGTAGATGGAATGGTCCATCCGGCGCCCCAAACGCGTATCCCTAAACCGCACGCTCCGCCCCGTGCGGACCGCTTCGGCAACGCGTTCGCTCCGCGATTTGACAATATCGGGCGGCAGCAGTTCCCAAATTTTGGTGTGCAGGAGTTCTTCAACCTCTTTGCCATAGGTCTCCGCAAGATGGTTGTTCACGGCAAGCAGCGTTCCATCCGGTTCCATGAGAAATGCTATGTCCGTGGTGGCGTTAAGTATCGCCAAGGCATTTTGTTCGCTTTTGCGCCATTCTTCTTCCGCCCGTTTTCGTTCTTCCATCTCTTGCAAGAGCACCTGGTGCCTTCGCGCCAGTTCGTTGCGGGCGCGTTGTGCTTCAATGGCGGCGAGCAAGAAGCTCATGAGCATGAGAAGTCCACCGATGGTAAAGGTGACATTCTCGATCACTTTGCTCCAGAACGCGTTGATGCCAATCAGGGGGACGGAATCAAACCAACGGGTGGCGCGGGTGATATTGATGCTTCGCGAGAGAATAAAGAAGATGGCTGCCGGAAACACGATGCGGGTGGTGAAACCGAGTTGATGCACCACGATTGCCGCGGCGGTGACGATGAAACCGGCGGCGGAAAGACTCATCCATTCATCGAGGGTGTTGTGAAATCCCCACGTATAGCTGAGAATCACCGCGGCGCACTCAATGCCGGCGCCGGTTCCCATGAGCAGGAAGGCGGCGGAAAACCACAGGTTCGGCATCCGATGCGGTGAATCCGTTTTCCGTTTTCCGTTCATGCCGGTCATTGTATTCCCCACGGCGTTTTGCGCCGCCCAGTCCGTGCTTTGCGGCGCACTTACCCAACAATCCGTAAAGAAGATGCTACCGGATACC
>CAYXPO010000150.1:4632-9336 GCA_964466925.1 uncultured Nitrospirales bacterium | reverse complement strand
GGGGGAAGTGTCAAATTTCAGCGGTGAATTGTTGCCCTGGAGGGGGAAAATATGCTTTAGTATGACCTGTTGTCCATCCGTACTTGAAGCCTTCAAATGATGGGAAGGAAGCCTATGTTTCCGGTATTGACTGAAAAGAACATTGAAAAAGCCTTCGCCAACGCCCAAGAGGTGTATGCGCTGTATGGGGTGGACGCCGCGAAGGCGCTGGAGTCCCTGGCGCAAATCCCCGTTTCGCTGCATTGCTGGCAGGGGGATGATGTGACGGGGTTTGAAAATATCGCCTCGTCGGACGGCGGGGGGATTCAGGCAACGGGCAATTATCCGGGCAAGGCGAAGACGGCGGATCAGTTGCGGCAGGACGGGGAAAAGGCGTTCAGTCTGATCCCGGGGCGGCACCGGTTCAATCTTCATGCGATGTACGCGGAAACCGATGGCAAGAAGGTGGACCGAGACGCTCTTCAGCCCGAGCATTTTTCGCGGTGGATTGATTGGGCGAAATCCCTCGGCCTCGGGTTGGATTTCAATCCGTCGTGTTTCGCGCATCCCCTGGCAGACAGCGGGATGACGCTTTCGCACGCCGACCCGGCCATCCGCGGCTTCTGGGTGAATCATTGCATCGCCAGCCGCAAGATCGGTGCGGCCATGGGCAAGGCGCTCGGTTCGCCGGCGGTTACGAATATCTGGATTCCCGACGGGATGAAAGACCTTCCGGTGGACCGTTTGGCCCCGCGCGAGTTGCTGCGGCGGTCCCTGGATGAAATATTGGAGGAACCGTTAAACCCCAAGCACAACCTGGACACGGTCGAATGCAAGTTGTTCGGCATTGGTTCGGAATGCTACGTGGTGGGGTCGCATGAGTTTTATATGGGCTATGCCGCGCAACGCAAGGGCCTCCTGCTGACTCTGGACGCCGGCCACTTTCATCCCACGGAAACCATTGTGGACAAGATTTCTTCCCTGCTCCTGTTTGTGGATGCACTGCAATTGCACGTGAGCCGGGGCGTGCGCTGGGACAGCGATCATGTGGTGATTCTCACGGACGACCTGCGGGGCATTGCCGAGGAACTGGTCCGCCACAATTTCCTTTCGCGGGTGCACATCGGACTCGACTTCTTCGACGCGAGCATCAACCGCATTGCCGCATGGGTCACGGGCACGCGTGCGATGCTCAAGGCGCTCTTGCTGGCGCTGCTGGAACCCACGGCGCTGCTCCGAAACGCCGAACAAAGCGGCGATTTCACCGCGCGGCTGGGCCTGCTGGAAGAAATCAAAACCCTGCCCTTCGGCGCGGTCTGGGATTATTACTGCCTGAAACAGGGCGTTCCGGCGGGCTTCGCTTGGCTCAATGAAATCAAGCACTACGAACAAGACGTATTGTCCAAACGGTAGGCGCATCCATCGCAACTCCCATGCACATAGCAACGAATACCGCGGCGGCGCCGGTGGATTTTCTTCCGCCACGCGCATTTCTGGCGCTGTTAATCTTCCTGTCCTGCTTCGCGGTTTTTTTCGAGTTGGGGAGGCAGGAGGTTACCACGGACAATGAGGGCCAGCGCACCACGCCTCCCGTGGAAATGCTGCGATCCGGGAATTTCGTCACCCCCACGTTGAACGGGAAAATCTATCTGGCGAAACCACCGCTGCTGTATTGGACGATTGCCGGGGTGTATTCCGTCACGGGGGTTGTTTCCGAATGGACCGCGCGCATCCCCACCGCGGTCTGCGGCATGGTGTTGATCCTATGCATGTACCTGCTGGGCCGGCGGTTCGTTGGTGAAGCTCCCGCCCGCTGGGCCGCGCTGGCCATGCTGGCTTCCCCTTATTTTCTCGACCGCGCCCGGTACACGGAACTCGACGTGCCGCTTACCCTCGCCACGTTTCTGGCCGTCATCGGCATGTATGCCGCATGGAAAAGCGACGGTTCCAAAAAGTTACTGCGGATTGTGCTGGCGGGAACCGCCCTGGCCGCCGCCACCTTGTTGAAAGGCCCCGTCCCCTATTTGTTCCTGGCCTGCGCCTTCTTGGGCTATTGCGCCGTGGAAGGCGATAACCCGGCCGCCGTGATGCGCAAGGGCCTTCTCTGGACCGCGGTGGCGTTTGCCATCGGCTGGGTCCAATTCCTGGTGTCGTACCTCTCCGCAAAATTCGGCCACCCCTACAGCATCCCCTTCCCCGCCGGGTTAACCGTGCTTTGCGTGTCGTGGATAGTGCTCATCGTGCGGCATGGTGGAAACACGTTGCGCCGGAGTTGGATGCCCTTTGGCCTGACGCTGCTCATCGGTATCGCGCTATCCGCCCCGTGGGCCGCCGCGGTGCTGCATCAGAATGGATGGGGATTCATTCAAAAGCTGTTAAACAGCGAGGTGCTGGAACGCACCCATACCGCCACGTCCATCAACAGCGGGTCGCCTTTTTATTTCCTTTATGCGCTGCCGTTGATGTTGGCGCCCTGGGGTTTCCTGTTGCCCGTTCATACGTCGGCGGCCCTGTGGAACCGCGCGGATTCGGCGTATCGTTTCTGCGTCGTGGGCGGCTGGCTCAGCGTGGCCCTGTTTTCCCTCATCGCCGGAAAAGAATATGAGTATGTCCTGCCCATCGTGCCCATTCTGTTGCTGCCCACCGGCTATCACCTTGCCTGGCATCTCCAAGGATCGCTGGAGGGCTGGATGCGGCGCTGGGCTCATATCTGGCAAACCATGCTTTGGATTCTTGCGCCCATCGCCCTGGCGGGCATGACCCTCTACAGCGCGATTTCGCTGCAATACCCCCTCCTGATCGCGGAATTGGTTCTGATGACTGCCGCAGTGGTGTTTCTGACCTTCTGGACCGGTGCGCAGACCATGCTGCCGCGTTTGCTGCGGGTCGTCCTGTGCATGATGCTGGTGGTGCTCGGCGGCCTGCTGATGCGCGCCTTCCATGAGTCCGGTGTCAGGTCTCCCAAGGCCGTCGCCACCCTGTGCGGACAACTCCTCCGGGCCGGTTATCCCGTCGAAGCCACCAAAGTGTATCCCGCGTTCAGTTTCTATGCCGCACACCCCATTCCCGATGTCTACCAAATGCTCTCCTCTCATTCCGATTTGCAGCAAGATGCCACCCATACCCCCTTATACGGCATCAACCAGGACCTCTCCACCGAAGAACAAGGCGAAGCCATCCGCCTCATCAAAGAACGCTTTAGGACGACAAAACCTTACTTCTTCCTTATCCAAGACCGGTATCTTCTTGCCTTCGCTGATCTCGAAGCCCAAGGGGTAACAGTGGTGGCCGGACCCGTCACCGATAAAAAACTCGTCCTGCTCGGAAATGCCGACCCCGCGGAACTGCTGAAAAACACTTCCACGCGCTGAATCCAAAGCTATCAGCTATCAGCTATCAGCGGTCAGCGGTCAGCGGTCAGCGGTTCGGCTTTAGGACTGGGGATGGATTGGATGATCCTGAGCATCGTCTCGGAATCCGCCATATCCGTAGGTTGTGCGTAGAGTAAATCGCCAACGGAATGTCAAGGGAGTAAGAGCGCAGAACAAATCTACGCCAACGATGCACTAATGGAAGAAGCGCAGAATAAATCTACACTAGACACTGACGGACACCGACGGACACTGACAAACACAGGCTACTCGAAGGCAGACAGCTTTTACCGACAGCGATAGCGACGGATGAGGCGTAGCGCGGCGCAGGTGAAAGACACTGACCTGATCGCTGATCACCGATCACTGATAACCACCCCCCCCCCAAAGAACCAAACCCTTACGTCAGGTGGGGGTCTTCCAGAAGAGGATCATCCCCGTAATGAAGAACACCACATTGGCGAACCATGCCGCGATGACGGGGGTGAGCTTGTCGAGGTGGCCGAGGCCCATGGTGATGTAGAAGAGCATGAGGTAGGCCAGGCCGATGCCGATGCTGACGCCGAAGCCCATCATCATGCCGCCGCGCCGGAGCCGGATGGCGAATGGAATGGCCAGCCAGATCATGACGAAGCACAGGGCGGGCCGGGCGATCTTCGCGTGGAAATCCACCCATTGCGCATTCACGGGCATGCCCATGGCGCCCGCATGGCGCAAATCCCGCCGCAGCACCGCGAGGGATTTCTGCGTGGCGGGTTTTTCGAGGGCGAACAACTCCCCGGGGCTCTCCGAAAACGGGGCCGGGATTTGGGTGATGCGGTCCACCTTCTGTTCCCATTCCTGATTGGGGTTGAAGGTGAACCAGCGCCCGTCCTCGAGCATCCACTGGTTCTTCGTTTCATCCCAGTAAATGCGTTTCGCCCGGATTTCCTTCACCACGTCCCGTCCGATGGAATGGATGTACACATCCTGGCCTGTCAACGCTTCATGATTGAATTTGAGAATGTGGCAGGTCCATTCGCCGCCCAGATTCGTCCAACTGATGCCCGGGTTGTCGGGTTTGCGAAACTGGGAAAAATACTCCCGGTCCATGCGCGCCAGCCACTGCGCGGCCTGCACGCCCAGCGTGTCTTCAATGAAAAATGCGGCCACGGCCACGAGCAGGGCCACGGCGGCCGGGGCGCGCACAATGCGGCGCAGGCTGATCCCGCCCGCGAGCGCGGCGGTGATTTCCTGGTCCTGCGCGGCTTTGCCCAGCACCATCAATCCGGCCACCAGCACCGCCAAGGCCGCCGTCTGTGTTTCTAAAGCAACCATTGCTTCAATAGCAGTAGCATCACTACCACCACTCAAA
>CAYXPO010000150.1:4138-4622 GCA_964466925.1 uncultured Nitrospirales bacterium | reverse complement strand
ATCTGGGCCAGGTAAAATTTGAACACCATCGCGAGGGGGATGTCGTATTTTGAAATGTTCGCCTGGCGCGCGGTCAGAAAATCAATTGCCACGTAAATAAACACCATGGCGGTCATCAATTGCAGCAGATGGAGCAGGACGCGGCGGGCTAGATATCGATCAATCAGCGTCATACGCGGTCCACCCGCCAGATGAGATACGAGCCCAACCCGCCCAAGAGCAGATTCGGGGTCTGCGTAATCAGGATCACCTGCCAGAAGGGCAGCAGCCCGCGCGGCTCCGTGGCCTTGGTGAGCACGAAATACACCGTGAGAATGGCCAGCCCCATCGCGAAGTTAAAGGAACGGCCCGTCTTGGGGGAACGGGCGCCAATGGGGGCGCCCACGATGCACACGGCCAGGCACATCAGCGGGAATCCAAAACGGTGGGCCAATTCCACACGCAAGGCGCGCAGGTCACGCTCGACCGGAATGGCTTTCGTCTC
>CAYXPO010000150.1:0-4128 GCA_964466925.1 uncultured Nitrospirales bacterium | reverse complement strand
GATACTTCTGTTCCGTTGCGCGTTCCTCCGAGAACAACTCCTCCATGCTCATGCCCTTGCGTTCCCCCTGCACCTCGCGGGGCTTCAGGGGGGGCACCGTGCGCTTGCCCAGTTCAAAGGTGGTGCGCGGCACCAGGTCTTTCTTTTCCGCCTGGATATAATGGCCGTGTTCCATTTCCAGCGAGGAGACGCCGTCTTTTTTAACCAGCCGGGCGGATTCCGCGTAAAAGGCGTTGGCGCGTCCGTCCGGCAAGGGCTGAAGCACCACGATGTTCTTCAAGGAGCCATCCCGCTCCTTCTTGCCGACATAAATCCGCCAATCCCCGTATTCATGCATGATGCCGGTGGGGAGCATGTCTATGGTGACCCGCAGGGGGAGATCGCCGCGCACCAGTTTGTTGAGCTGCTTGTAGGCCCAGGGCTTCCCGTAGTCCAGCGCCAGGAAACACACCCCGCTCAGGACAATACCCATCACCACCACCGGCAGAATGAGCCGTTTGAGGGGGATGCCGGCGGACTTGAGGGCGGTGATTTCATTGTTTTGGGCCATCCGGCTGAAAGTCAGCATAATGGCCATCAAAAAGGTCACCGGGAAAAGGAACCCGGCCAGGGTGGGAAGGGAATAGAACGAAATCCACGAAAGGTCGATCATGGTAATCTGGGCGATGGGCACATCCTTCAGAAGGGCCCGGACCTCATTCTGAATGGCGCCCGCCACCAAAACAAAGCTGATCACCACCAGCGCAATTAGCGCGGGCACCCAAATCTGCTTCATGATATAGCGTGTTACAAGGCTCAATGAATTCACCTTAAATCCACAAGAAAAGGCAAGTATAGAGAATTCACCCGCCCCGATACCAATTTGACCCGCCCTTGATACCGGTCACGGGCCGGTTTTTGGCGAAAGGGCCGGTTTGACAAAACCGCGCATGAATTCGCGGACGCCGTCCGTGTTGAGATGGTCCAAGTTGTAGTAATTGCGGTAATCGGGCATGGACGTGGTGAAATCACGCAAGGTGAAACCGAAGCGTTGCCGCTGTTCCTCCAGCCACGGCACCACCCGGGGCGCGCCCGGTTCCGGCCCGAGCAAGGTCGGGGGGAATATCACGGTCAGCGGCACGCCCCGCTGGCGGCATTGTTCCGCGATGCGGAGAAACTCCCGGGCATAGCGCTGGAAATAGTCTTCCCGGAGTCCGTCGCCATACAACGTTTGGATGCGGAAGGCAATCCGTTCCGGGGTGATGGTGTCCGGACTGAAGGTATACGTTTGGGCATCCATCGGCTCGGCCGCCTGAAAAAACCAAGCCCGGGTGAACTTCGAGCGGATATAGGTCAAGATGCTTCTCAGGGGGTAACGGTCCAGAACGAGCTTTTTGAGAAAAGACGCCCGCAGGGGTTCGGTGTAGATGAATTTATGGGCGTCATTCGCCCCGGAGGAGAAAAATACAAACGGTTCCAGAAAATAAACAACCTGCTTGGCCGTATTGCCTTGTTCCCAGAAGTATTCCAGGAAGAACCGCGCCGGACGGAGTCCGCCGCCCGCGGGCAAGGCTAGATTCCAGACTTTCATCCCCAATTCCCGTTCGGTAATCTCATGATGCTGCTTCAACCGGGAAAACAGATAGGTATGCGAACTGCCCAGGAATACGGCATCAAACGCTTCATGGTTTGGCATGGTCAGCAACAGCGAATCCGTTTCACAGCGCGCGTAGTGGAGGCGCGCGTCATGAACCGCCACTACGGCCAGCCCGATTCCCGCGTTAATGGCCAGAAGCAGGGCCGCTTTCCATGCCAGCCGCATCATGCCGTAAAATTTCTCCTTGGTTTAGAATTGAAAGTAGTAAAACTCGGTTTGCCGCAGCGCCCCGAGCAGAAAAATCATCCATAGTATCGCGCTGTACAGGCTCCAACGGAGCCACCACGGCGCCTGGCGCAGCCGTTGACGGACAGGGATGCGCGCCTGGACCATTTGGATGGCCAGGACCATCCCAATCAACGCCATGGACAAAAACAAGTCCCAACCCCATAAATCCAGCGCGCCGCCGGGATTTCCCGCGGCCAGCGCGGACAGTGCGCCGCCCCAGCCCCTGCCCATGCATTCAAGGAGGGTGAATGCCTTGCCCAAGGTTTCCGCGCGAAAAAAAATCCACGCGAACCAGATCAAGGTGAAGGTGGCGGCAATGCGCAGACCTTGATGGAGAAATGGAGGAAGAGGGCGGGTAAGGCGTTCCCGCCCCGGCGCGGTCCACCGCCCAAGAACGATGTACATTCCATGCAGCCCCCCCCACACGACAAAGGTCCAGTGGGCGCCGTGCCAAAGGCCGCACAGCAAGAACACCACCAGGATGTTCAGGCTCCAGCGCGGCCGCGGCACGCGGTTCCCGCCCAAGGGGATGTAGAGATAATCGCGAAACCAGGTGGACAGCGAGATGTGCCAGCGCCGCCAGAATTCGGCCACGGAGGCCGCGAAATACGGACGCCGGAAATTGTCCATCACCCGGATACCCAACACTTGCGCCGCGCCTATTGCGATATCGCTGTAGCCCGCGAAATCGCAATAGAGTTGGAAGGCAAACAACACCGACGCCAGGAACACCATGGGGCCGGTAAACCGGGCGGGGTCCGAATACACGGTATCCACCATCGAGGCCAGATGGTCCGCCACCACCACCTTTTGAAACAGGCCCCACACCATGAGTTTCAGGCCATCCGTCACCCGAACATAGTCGAACGCATGATACTCCGCCAGTTGCGGCAATAGCCGCTGGGGCCGCTCGATGGGACCCGAAAGCACGGTGGGGAAAAAGGCCACATACAGGGCGAAACGGCCCAAATGCCGCTCCGGCGGATACTGGCCCCGGTATACCTCGATGCTGTAGGCCAATGCTTGGAAAGTATAAAACGATATCCCCACGGGAAGCAGCAGGCGGCTGTGCGGCAGCACCTCCGGAAGCCCCAGCAGGGCCAGGACGGGACGCAAGGTATCGGTGAAGAAATTGAAATACTTGAAAACAAACAACAGGCCGAGATTAACCACCAGGCTCAGCACCAAATAGCGCCGGCGGGCCGGTTGGCTTAATGCCTTACCCATCAGGAGCGCCGTGCCATACACCGTCAGTGTGGAACAACCCAGCAGCAATACATAGCCCGGCTCCCACACCATGTAAAAGTAATAGCTGGCGGCCAACAACCCCGCCCACCGCCAACGCCAAGGCAAGGCAAAATAGGCGGCCGCCACCACCGGGAAGAAGACGGCGAAATGAAGTGAATTAAACAGCATTCCCAACTCCACGCGCGTGTGCGCGGCGCCATTGTATCATGAGGCACTCTGTCACGGCTTGCTTACAGACCGGGGCAGAATCCATCCTCCGTGTTGTCCGCCGGGCAGTAGTGATATCCGCCGGAGTTGAAGAATTGGATGATGCGCAGGAGTTCGGAAAGATTGATCCGCCAATCCTGGGGATTGTAATCGCTGGTATGCGGGGCGCAGGCGTGATCGCCGGGGCCGGGCGCATAGCCGTCTTCGGTGCCGGCTTCGCAGTGATAACCGCTGGAATTGAAGAATTGGATCACGCGCAGAAGCTCGGACAGGTTCACCAAATTATTGCAGTCCTGGTCCGCGGCATGGCAGTCCGTTTCGCCTTCGCCTTCTTCGCCACCCTCCGGTCCCGCGCCGGAAATCACCAGCGCCACCGCCGTGCCGCATTCAACCACCAGCCCCGAGACGGGGTTCTGGCTGATGACTTGGCCTTTCGGAACCGTTTCACTCGCTTCATAGGTGATTGCCCCGGTGGCAAGATTGGCAGTGGCGAGAGCGGTTTGCGCGGCGGCCTGGGCGAGGCCGGCCACATTGGGCACGGAGGTATAGCAGCTCCCAAGAGAAATAGTGATGGCCACTGCGGCACCGTAGGCCACGGAGGTTTCCGGGGCGGGGTTCTGGGTAATGATCCGGCCTGCGGGCACGGTGGAACTGTACGCTTGGGCCAAGCCGCCCAACACCAACCCCCTGCCTGTCAGGGCGGCTTCGGCCTCCAGTTGCGTCATGCCGGAGAGATTCGGCACGGTGACCGTGGCGGGTACAAAGACGGCGATAATTTCCCGGTTTTGGGTCATGGTTCCGGAAATTGT
>CAYXPO010000149.1:1279-9362 GCA_964466925.1 uncultured Nitrospirales bacterium | reverse complement strand
ACAGATACAGGATTCCGAACAGAATCCCCTGAAACAGCAAGGCAAGAAGGACGGTTTTCACAAAAGAACCCGAGGAAAGGTTGAGATTGCGGAAATTTTCCCGGTAACAATCGTTGGTTTTTCTATCGCGGATCTCCACATTGTCAATCCAGGCGGTTCGGCTTCCGCCGCGAAATCCAATCCATTGCGAGGGTTTCAAGGGACAGGGAAAATCGCCGATGGCCGCGCCGTCGAGAGTGACATGAACTCCCTGCCCACTGAATGCCATGCGGGCGCGATGTTTTTCGCCGGGCGTCACCCGCAATAAATCCGAAGGTTTCTTGGCGAGAAATTTACCGGCAAGATCGCAAAAGAGAAAAGCTCCCGGACGGGAAGGGTCCGCTGAAAAGCGAATGCCATGGGCATCATTGTAGTCTTTGTTAAAGACAAACACCACATAGGCGTTTGGATCGAGGAAAAAATCGAAGGACACCTCCCGCGGTTCAATCTTATTCCGATAGAGCACTTCCTGATACCCGTGCCACGCGTGGAGATTCAAACGGTTCCCGGCGAGCGCCTGGGTTCCATTAAGATAGGGCATCACGTCCATCAGTTCGGTGGCGCCCCGTTTTTTCCAGACAATCCACCGGTGGTTGTTCAACAGGGTATTGTCATCGCTGTGATGGAGGATTTCAACACCCGTGACTGCCACAAGAAAGGTGATCAGAAAAAAAACCAGTGAAACCCTGCGGCTCTCGATAAAACAAGGACTTTGTGAATCACGGCAAACCTTCCGAACTCAGGCGTTGCCGCGTGTTTTAATGAGATTCAGGGCGCTGCCTGCGCGGTACCACTCGATTTGCGTTTCGTTGTAGCTGTGATTCACCGGAAACCGTTCCATGGAGCCATCCGCGTGATGCGCCACCAGGGTGAGCGGTGTGCCCGGTAAAAAATCATCCAGTCCGAGAATATCCACCACGTCGTCTTCCTGGAGTTTGTCATAATCGGCGGGATTGGCAAACGTCAACGCCAGCATGCCCTGTTTTTTAAGGTTGGTCTCGTGAATCCGCGCGAAGCTGCGCACCAAAATGGCGCGGACGCCCAGGAAGCGCGGTTCCATGGCGGCATGCTCGCGCGAGGACCCTTCCCCGTAATTTTCATCGCCCACCACGAGGGTTCCGATGCCGCCGGCCTTGTACGCGCGTTGCACCGCGGGCACTTCGCCATATTCTCCGGTGAGTTGATTTTTCACCTTGTTGGCTTCGTTGTTAAAGGCGTTAATGGCGCCGATAAAGCAGTTGTTCGAGATGTTGTCCAGGTGACCCCGGAAACGCAGCCAGGGACCCGCCATGGAAATGTGGTCGGTGGTGCATTTCCCCTTGGCCTTGAGCAACAGGCGCAACCCTTTCAAGTCGCCGGAATTGGGCGCAAACGGTTCCAGTAATTGCAGGCGCTGGGAGTCCGGTCTTACCACCACCTGGACGGCGGCGCTGTCTTTCGCGGGAGCCACATAGCCGGGATTGCCGCAAATGAATCCCTGGGAAGGCAGTTCATCCCCCGAAGGCGGATCAAGCCGTACGGCCTTGCCGTCTTCACTCATCAGGGTATCCGTGATGGGGTTGAAATCGAGCGATCCCGACAAGGCGAGCGCCGTGACCATTTCGGGCGAGGCGACAAACGCGTGGGTCTTGGGATTGCCATCGTTGCGTTTGGCGAAATTCCGGTTGAAGGATGTCACGATGGTGTTGGGTTCGTCCTTCGCCCCTGAACGATGCCGCGCCCACTGGCCGATGCAGGGGCCGCAGGCGTTCGCCAGCACCACGCCGCCCATGGCCTCGAAGTCCTTGAGCAGTCCGTCGCGCTCGATGGTCTCACGCACCTGTTCCGAACCCGGCGTGACGGTGAATTCCGCCTTGGCCTTGAGATTTTTCGCGCGGGCCTGTCGTGCAATGGAGGCGGCGCGCGCCATGTCCTCGTAGGACGAGTTGGTGCACGAACCGATCAGGCACACTTCGACTTTTTTCGGCCAGTTATTTTTTGCCGCCGCCTCTTTCAACTGTGATACGGGCGTGGCGAGATCGGGGGTGAAAGGACCGTTTAGATGGGGTTCCAGAGTGGAAAGATCAATTTCGAAGATCTGATCGAAGAATTTCTCGGGATGGGCATAGATTTCGGGATCGGGGCGTAGATGGGCCCGGAGGGCCTGTGCGGCTTCGGCCACTTCCTTTCGGCCTGTAACTTCGAGATAACGAACCATGGAATCATCAAAGGCAAAGATGGAGGTGGTGGCGCCCACTTCCGCGCCCATGTTGCAAATGGTGCCCTTGCCGGTGCAGGAAAGACTGTCCGCGCCCTCGCCGAAATATTCAATCACCGCGCCCGTCCCGCCCTTGACCGACAGAAGTCCGGCCACTTTCAGAATGACGTCCTTGGGCGAGGACCAGCCATTCAAGTGCCCTTTCAGATGAATGCCGATGATTTTTGGGAACTTGAGTTCCCACGGCATCCCTGCCATCACGTCCACGGCATCCGCGCCGCCCACGCCGATGGCCAGCATGCCGAGTCCGCCCGCGTTGGGGGTGTGCGAATCCGTGCCGATCATCATGCCGCCGGGAAACGCGTAATTCTCCAGCACCACCTGATGAATAATGCCCGCACCCGGTTTCCAAAAGCCGATACCGTATTTATTCGAGACCGAGGCGAGGAATTCATACACTTCCTGATTGCTGGTCAGCGCAGCCTGCAAATCGGCGGCGGCCCCCGCCTTGGCCTGGATCAGATGGTCGCAATGCACCGTCGAGGGGACGGCGGTGACACTTTTGCCCGCCTGCATGAACTGCAACAGCGCCATTTGCGCCGTGGCGTCCTGCATTGCCACACGGTCCGGCGCGAAATCCACATAATCCTCGCCCCGGCGATAAGTTTGCCCGCCGGCGGCATTCCACGCATGCGCATAGAGAATTTTTTCCGTCAAGGTTAACGGGCGCCCGGAATTTTTCCATACGTCCGTCGAATCATGTCCAAATCGAATACCATGTATCTCTCCTCACAAATGCCGTGCATCATGCACATCCTGATGTGGTAACAATACCTAAAAAACGCAAACCTTCGCAAGAGCAGGGCCTGTTGAAGAATAGTGGAAAATTCAATGCGGGGCGGCGGCGGCATCCATTGCAACAAAACGGAATGTGAACGGGATTCATGACCGGATTGTGTCCGCATCGAACGGTTATGGGCGCATTTTTGGAACTTTTCAGCGCCAACCGGTATACTATGGTTCAATATCACTCACAGTCAGTATGGAGTTGAGTGCCGCCATGACAGTACCAAAAATCCCCTTCAGATGCATTGCAATTTGTTCCTGTATCTTGTTTTTAAGCGCCTGCAATCAAACCCCGCGCATTCTCATTGTGGGGGACAGCTGGGCGTTTCTGATGGGATACCAGAACTCACTCGGAAAGGCCCTGACCAAGCATGGGTATATTCTTTACCGCGACCAATTCACCATGGTAAAACCCACGGCCTTTCCCGGTACCACCACCGAGGATTTTGTCAAAAACCGCCTGAATCTGATGAAAAACACGCTGGACGCGCTGCGGGAAACACCCACGCTGGACATCGTGCACCTGAGTTTGGGCGGCAATGATGCCATTGATAAATGGATGCCCTGGTTTGGCCCGCGGCAGGAAGAGGCGTTGTGGGATGAAATCTGCGGCAATCTCCGCGTTATTATCGAACAAATACTCGCGGTCCGGCCCACGATCCGGGTCGCCGTGTGCGGATACGATTACATGGATGCCACCGTCCAGGGACGTCCCGCCAATGAACTCAACCAATTGTGTGTCCGCTTTGAGAAACGTGTGTTGGAAATGCTCGGCACCATGGACCGGTGCACCTTCATCAACAATTTCGGCCTGATGCAATGCACCTACGGCTATCCCGGGCATTTTGATGAAACCGGTGAAGTGCTGGACAAACCGTCCATCTATGAACCGGGAGAACTGCCCTGTCCCGGCAATGCGGATTCAGATTACGAACCGTTCGCCGGCGGCGACATCGCCTATCCCAGCCCGTCCAGTTCGCTGGCCACCTGGCTGGACACCAACGGCTATATTCACCTGAACGCCACGGGCTATGATGTGCTGGGCATGCACTGTGTTGATGTCTGCTACGCAGACTGGCTCGACCATCCATTACAGGCGGAGGAAGATCGCTGATACAGGATTGACCCTCCCGCCACACGGTTTCTTCATCCGGCGGCGGCTGAGACCACTTCGGCGGGGTGTACTGTGCGTTTCGACACGCGGCGCAGGAATTGATAGACGCGCTCGAAGACTTCCTCGCGGCCCAGGCCGTTGATGATGCCGTGCCGGGTGCGTTCGAGAAGGGTGAGTTCTTTGTGGGCGGACGAAATTTTCTCGAAGATTAATTGGGCGCTGACCGGATTCACGGTGGGGTCTTTGGAACCTTGAACCACCAGCGCGGGGACCCGGACTTCCGGGAGCCGTTCGTCCATGACATCCATCACGTTGATGAGTTCACTCACCCCGGTGAGCGGGTTGCGGATGTAATTGATGTGCTTGTTTTCCGGGTCGTTTTCCACGTAGTCCCATCCTTCCCGGCTGCGCCCGATGCGTTTCAGCAGAGCATTCAGGGTCACCAGCGTGGGGGCGAGGCGCACGCTGTAGTTCTGGAGCTTGAGCGGCGCGCATATGGAAAAGACCCCGGAAACATGCCGTCCTTTTTGCGCCGCGGCCACAAGGGCCAGGCATCCGCCGGTGGAGAATCCGCCGAGGAAAACACTGTCCGTCAGGGTTTTTATTATGGCATACCCGCGGTTCAACGACTCGTACCAGTCTTTCCAGGAAACCTGCGCGAGGTCCTCCGGAGAGGTGCCGTGACCGCGCAGCCGCACGGCATATACCGCAAAGCCCTGCTGATACAGGTATTCGGCCAAGGCGCGGACCTCGAGGGGGGCGGCCATGTAGCCATGCGCCAACACCACGCCGCCGCGTATCCGCATGGGCCGCAGCAAGAACGGCCGGCCCACCTCCGGACCTTTGCTCAATTTGGGGTCGTAGAATTTCGCGTAATCTTCCTCAAAGCACCGGATATCCTCTTCGAGGAAGAAATCGCGCACCTGTTTCGCGACGAACAAGTGCGGCGTCCGTGCCACGGTTTTTACGAGATTGTTGAGTTGCGTGAGCGGTTCTATTTCGTTGGCGATGACCTCCGTCAGCTCACGGGTCCGTTTGGTCTGAAACGACTCGTCGCCGGAACGGGGCCGGGGTATTTTCGCAAAATCGGTTCCATTCCTGCGCAATACGCCTTCCTGGAGGCACAGGTTCAGGAAATTATCCCATTTGGGGGCATAATCCTCGTAGACCATTTCCCGGAAGGTGTTTTGGAGAATGGTGTGCGTGTGATAGTCAAACTGCTTGAGCTGCCGTGCGCATAAGAAGACCCGGTCGCGGAAAGTATGTTCGGTGAAGTTTCGGGCCGGGTAATGGCGCAAGAGCCCCGCGAACAGATGATCATAGTTCACCGTGGTGTGCTGATAGATGTCCGTCATGTACCGTAGCATGAGTTTCCGGGCGGCTTCGTTGAAGAGGGACGCGGGGTCCATTTCCAGCGCATGCATGTCATGGAGGCCGCAGGCCATGATCCGCGCATATTCCGGCGCGTTCAAATAATCGGCCACGTCTATCGGCTCTCCGCAGACAATGTCAATGTCGGTGTCTTCCGAAAGAATGGTGCCTTCGACGGAAAGCTCTTCGAGGGCGCGCTTGCTTAAATCCTGGGCGAAGCGCGTGGCCATGCGCAGGAGAATGTTTTCATGGGCGCGCATGGGGTAATAGGTGATGTTTACGGGAATAATGACGGTCCGTTTGCCCAGCACTTCTTCCGCCGAACCCAGGCCAAACATGTCCAGGGCCTGTTGAAGCCCCTCTTGTTCCGGACGGCCATGGATGCATTGGATTTTGTGCCGGTAGAATTCCGCGCGGAGCGCCAACACGGCCGCGCCCTTGTGCGGGGGCCGCCGCCGTCCGTCGTTATACACCTCAAACATCCCCTTATGATCCAGCACTTTCTTGTCCTTGATCATGGCCCCTTCGGGGAAAATAATCCACGGGTGCAGGCCGTTGAGCAGCGAACGCACGATGATTTTGTCGCGGTCGGGACTCTTCGTCGAGATGGAGCCGGTGGACTCGAGAAATTTCCCGATGCGGCCCGTGAAGAGTTCCGCCGCGGCAAGGCTCATTACTTCCCGCCCGGTATGTTTATAGATGACATAGGGGAGGAGCAGGGTTTCGAGGCGGGTGAAATGATTCACCGTGAAAATAATGGCGGTGTTGTTGTTGACAACCGGCATATTATGCACGCGCACATCGGCTTTAATGACTTTTGTGGCGAGATCCAGCACCCACTTGGCCAACGATAACGAGATGGTCGAAGGCATGACTAACTTCGGGGCCTTTCCATAACATTCATTTCCGGGGACTATGGAGTTTGTATTCGGTCTTCGCGGTCTTCACCGCATTATACAACACCAGGCGCCGCAGGTGTTCCTCACTCTCGGTATCAATCTTGGTGAACTCGATGGCCACTCCGTCCTCACAGATGCGCGCCACCAGGCCTTCCGTGTTAATGCAAAAGACATCGTCACCCGTCTTGATGGAAAGATGAACGCGCACCTGGTTGCCCACCGGCAAGGAACGCCACGTCGAAAACAACACCCCTTTCATGCTCACATCCTTGGCGGACCCTTCCAATAACACCCCGCTGGGCAAGCGGACCTCCATGTCGGCGGTAACTGGACTTCGCGTGGACTCACGTGCTTCGGTTTTGGTCGTCATAGCATGCTTCTCCCTGCGGGTTGCGCCTTGCCCGTTGACCCGGCACCGTGCCATTGTGTTCCAACGGCCCTTGTGAATAGAATATCATAAATTTCGTCTTTTGGCTAGTCCCCAACGCGAAATTGCACGGTGAAGTTGGCGGATACCAAGAATTGTGCTAGAATGCGCCGGAATTGCTGCTCAGGCAGTCGTTAGGAGATGAAAAATGCCTACGTATGATTATCACGCTATTCGGGCGGATGCGGACGCGGAGAAATCCTTTGTGGGTGGCGTGGTGATTGCGCGGGACCGCCATGATGCCAAAGCCAAGCTCAGGGAACATGGCCTGAAGGCCACCATGCTGAAACAGGCGCATGGCGTGATGGCGGTCATCAAATGGCTGGATGCGGATATCCGCTGATACACTTGGCGATGGAAGAGGGAGGGGGAAGAAAGAAAAGCCGTTACAGCTTTGCTTTCAGCAGGATGCAGCGCATGCCCTTGAAGGGGGCGCCGCCATTGTGGAAGGTCATTCCCCCATAGGTGTAATTGCTCATCGGCACATGCGTGTGGCCGAAATACACGTGTTTGACGCCGTCGTCATAACTGTGCCCAATATCCTCCAGATAGGCGGACACGCGCTTGGCGGTGCGCCGCCGGGGATAGGCCAGCCGGGAAACCGTCACGTGCGCGCCCGTCTTCAGCACGGCGTCATAAACTCGGTTCCGCAAGGAGCCGCGTTTCTTGTGCCGGTACAGCCGGCGCTCCCGGTAGCGTTCCAATTCCTCCTGGGTCATCTTGCGCATCGCCACATCCCCATGGAGAAAGAGCGTGCTTCCCACCCGCAGGTAATAGGGGTGCCACGACAGATTCGGGGTTTTGCGGGCCAGTTTTTCCAGGGCATCCACAAACACCTTGGCATGATCGTGATTGCCCAGGTTGATATGGAAATGGCATTTGGGGCAGCGCTTGGACAATTCCCGCAAAAACGCAATAGACCGTTCGACCGTAGTTTCCACGCTATCGAGCGAGGTCCATTTGAAGTCGAACGTATCGCCGTTGAAAACAAACAAATCCGCCGTTTTCGCCACATCGTGGATGGTTTCCAACAACTCGTGCCATTGCGAACGGCGGCAAAACATATGCAGATCGGACACCACATAGGCCGATTTCATAGCGGAAAGAACCTTCCTTAAAGAAAGATGACTTACTGGAATATATACCAATCATACCACTTGTAACCACATGTGGATAATACCAATTCAATA
>CAYXPO010000149.1:0-1269 GCA_964466925.1 uncultured Nitrospirales bacterium | reverse complement strand
CGCATGGCCGACTTGGACGCTGTCATCTTTAACGTGCAAAAGTTCTCCACGGAGGACGGACCGGGCATTCGCACCACGATTTTCTTCAAAGGCTGCCCGATGCGCTGCCCATGGTGCCATAATCCCGAGTCGCAGCAGTTTGCGCCGGAGGTGGTTTGGCATGGGGGGCGTTGCCTGGGGGATCGCGGCTGTATCGAGGTGTGCCCTGCAGGCGCACTGTCCTCCAATGACGAGGGGATTGTGGTGGACCGCGATTCTTGCGAAGGCTGCGCGAAATGTGTGGCGTTCTGTCCGGCCTCGGCCCTGGAGATTCATGGCCGCCGAATCGGGGTGGAGGAACTCTTTGAGCGGGTTTCCCGTGATGCCGTGTTTTATCGAAATTCCGGGGGCGGGGTGACCCTTTCGGGCGGCGAACCCCTGGCGCAAGCCAAGGCGGTGCTGGGGCTCCTGCAAGTACTGCGGGAAGCGGGCATTCACACCGCCCTGGATACCTGTGGCGTGGCCCGGGAAGAGGTTTTGCGGGAAGCTTTGGAATGGGTGGATTTGGTCCTTCTGGATATCAAGACGGTGGACGAGGACAGGCATCTCGCCTGGACCGGCGTACCTTTTTCTGCCGTGGAAAAGGCGGCGCGCATTGTGGAGGAATCGAAGGTGCCGGTTTGGGTGCGCACGCCGGTGATTCCGGGCTACACTGCGGACGACGCCCTCATTCAGGGGGTTGCCCGTTTTATCGCGGGCGTGCTGCACCGGTGTGAACGGCACGATCTGCTGGCCTTTTCCAACCTTTGCATCGCCAAATATCAGCAGCTTGGCCTGAAGTTCGCCTTGTCGGGCGCGCCGTTGTTGGGGGTGGAGGCCATGAAACGTTTTTGCGATGTGGCCCGGGAAGCAGGCTCGAAACATGTTCACTGGAGCGGTCCCATTCGGCCCGCGGAGGTTTCGGCATAATGGGCGTGACATTTAGGGACCGTTTGCATGCGGCGTTGGCGGGCGACCGCACGCCGAAATTTCTGGCCACCCTGGACGCATCGGGCCGTCCGAATTGCGTGCCGATCATTACCCTCACTCCCTACGGTGCAGATACCCTGATTTTCGGCGAATTCTTTATGAACAAGACCCGGAAGAATCTTATGGACAATCCCAAAGTGGGGATTGCCGTGCTCAACGAGGCGTTCGAAGGGTGGAGTCTTAAAGGCGAATTTCTGGGGTTCGAGACAACCGGGGAAAAGGTGGATTTTATCAACCAGCAGCCCATGTTTCGCTACAATG
>CAYXPO010000148.1:0-9363 GCA_964466925.1 uncultured Nitrospirales bacterium | reverse complement strand
CGTGCTCGCGTTGCGCGCGGAACGGGTGGATTCGCCCGCGCCGGACGCGCCCGCCTCCTGCAGCACCATACCGCCTCCGCCCGCGCCCGCCAACTTCTCGGTTGGATTCAACATCTCCTGGGCTGATTCGGCATCCGTGAGGCGGATATGTTAAAACGTCGCCCGTGCAGAAACGGCGCCAAAGGTAAGAGCACCCCTGTCATCACGTCCTTCCGGGGGAAGACGCGTTCGCGCCGGGAAAGGGGTAATCCCATCTCTTGAATCCCGCCGTCTCCCCGCGTAGTCTCTTCTCAAGACCGGAATCGCGGGAGCGGAAACACCATGACGAATTCATCCTCGTTGCGCGGATTGCGCGGGTCCAGCATTTTTCTTGTCGCCCTGTCCCTTTCCATCGGATGGGGCATTCGCGGCAATTTCGGCCACGAATATGGCGCCATGATTCCCGGGGCGCTCGCGGCCATCGCGGCCTGCCTGGTCTCCGGGCGCGGCGATTGGCGCGAACGCGTCCATTTTTTCGCCATGTTCGGCGCGCTGGGCTGGGCCTTCGGCGCTTCCATTTCCTACATGCAAGTCATCGCCTTCACCCATTCAGGCCACCTGCCTTCCCAAATTTACGGATTCTTCTGCCTCTTTGTCATCGGCTTCCTTTGGGGGGGCATGGGCGGCGCCGGAACCGCGTTTCCCGCCGTGGCGGACCGTGACCGCCTCACCGAACTGTTCCGGCCTCTCTCCTGGATTTTCGCCGTGTGGTTCCTCTGCACCCTTATGGTTGTTCCCTGGATAGAGCAATGGGAAAGCAGTGAAGCCGCCACCTGGAGCCGCCATGAAAGCATCCTTTATTGGTTCGACTCCGATTGGATTCCCGCCCTCTCCGCCATTATCGCCCTCTTCCTCTTCGATGTCTGGGACCGCCGCGCCCTGAACACTCTGTTGCTGCCGCTATTTGCCGCTGGGGGCGCCCTTCTCGGGTTTTTGGCCCAGGCACTCTTCGATCTTGTCCATCTCACCCCGATTATCACCCGCCTCTTTGTCTGGCCCCAAGGCGATCTCCACCGGCTCGCCGAAATCGCCTCGCAACAAAACATCCCCTTGGACCAGGCCGTTCAAGGGTTGCTCATCAATTGGCCCCAGGGGCTCTTGCTCATCCCGCACCACATTGGCTGGATTTTTGGGCTAATTACAGGCATTTCAGTCTATTTTGCGCACTATGGCCGCTTCCGCTCCGGGGCCGCGCTTTTCCTTCATATGGCCGTGGGCTGGTTTGTCTGCTTTCTCTTGTTCCCCGTGTTCCTCAACTTTGGCGGAGCGGGTTTCCGCATGACACCCCCGCGCGGCGACGACTGGGCCGGCATCCTCGGCGTATTTCTCGGAACCGCCCTCTGGCTCTATCGCAACAACTATCATTCCGTTCTTTTTGTCTCGCTCCTGACTGGGATTTTGGGCGGTCTCGGCTTTTCCGGGGCCGCCTGCCTTAAATTGATGATGGTCGCCCCCGGAAACCCCGCCCGCGTCTCCAATCCCAATACCCTCGCCGCCTGGGCCTATTGGCAGGGGCAAAACTGGCACAGTTTCCTCGAACAAACCTATGGGTTTATCAACGGCATTGGAATCGCCCTCGCCATGGGACTCCTTGCGCGCCGCGTGCGGCCCGTGCAGGGCGATTTTAAACAGCGCCGTTGGACCGACGTCTTCGCCGTCAGCTTTGTGCTCTTTCTCCTGACCTTCCTCAATATCTTCAAAAACGTCCCCGAATGGACGAAATCCGTGATGCCCGCAAAAATGCGCGCCCCCTTTATTCAATCCATCAACCTGCCCGCCGAGCTATGGTTCCTCTTGGTGTGGGGGCTTATGGCGGCCGCGGGCATCTATCTGCTTGCCCGCCATCTGCGCCGCCCCATCCCTCTGATTCCGCATTCCTGGCTTGGAAAAGGCCAACTTCTCTTTCTTGTGTTTCTGTGGATGATGGTTGTCGCCAATTTTGAACGCGCCCTCCCCGGATTCGCCGAACAACGCCTCCTGACCGAAGGCGTCATTTTCGTCAATGCCATCCTCGTGACCTTCATGATCTTACTCTGTCCACGCGAAACGGACACACCTTTCGATCTCATTACGGACAGCTTTCACAAACCCCTTACCCGCACCCTCTGGGCCGGCCTCGCCGCCGTCCTCTTTGCTTCCTTCGCCATGACCACCGCCGTGCGCATCGTCTATGGCAGCCACAGCACCGGACATGCCACGGTTCATCAACGGTTTGGCCCCGATGCCACTTGGCGCATGACCCCCCTCGAAAAAGGCAAGAAACACAATTAGTGTGCCGTGGTTCCAATCGGCGGACACGTGGCATCGGCATTGGCCCCGTTCCGGAAACGGATGATGCCCGAAGCATCCGAATAGAAACCGCGATCCGCCGTCACCCCATATTCCACCGCATTGGCATTCACTTGGAAACTGCCCGTGGAGCCCGCCATTACGAACATATATCCGTTGTGCGGCAGCGACCAGTCACCATCCAGAAACTTGGGCGAATTCACAGGCGGCGGCGTTACCAACTCCTCAAACGTATTGGCAAACCGGCAAAACGCGCTGCAAAACCCCGTCTGCGCCCCCACAATGACCCGTATATTGCCAATGGCGGCGGATTCATTCGCCATGATGCGCGCCCGCAACATGTTGGGAATCGCGATGGCCGCGATTATGCTGATGACAGCAACGACGATCATCATCTCAATCAACGTGAACCCGGACTGCTTTCCCATCATCCCGCCTCCGTTGCGGACCATCGCCCGCCGTTTAGACCCTGGACATCCTCTCGCTATTCGCCGGTCTCCGGCGCCCTTCGCCCGATGGAACGGCGTTTCAACACTGCCGAATTACTGCCCTCACGGTATATCGCGCCCTCAGTATACCCCGGATATCCCGCACAATCAATCGTTTATTTGCGTCCCCTCTTGCACCTCCCGCACCGCCCATAGTACACTTTACCCCTGCGCGCCTGTAGCTCAGGTGGATAGAGCATCGGCCTTCTAAGCCGGTGGCCGCTGGTTCGAGTCCAGCCAGGCGCGCCAGTCTTTTCTTTTACCACACCTTGCCCACTATTGGTTTTGCTGCCCGTAACGACTCGCTGCGCCCATTCCCGCTATGAATTTTTGGGCAATGCCCTGCGTTGGTATTCCTGTTTCATTTTTCCCTCTTCATCACAGGCTTCCCAGATTTCCCAGCGTATTTTGGCTTTGCGTCTCGGAGCCTTATTGGCTCTCTGCCGGAGCTTTCCCGGTAAGAATCGCATCCAATTCTTTGGGAAGGTCTTCTTTGAAGGTGGGGCTGAGGCCATTGTGCGCCTCGCGAACGATTCCTTCCTTGTCCACAATCACCATGCGCGGGATGCTGCTGGCCCGGTAGTCCATGCCCGCTTCCTTTTTCTTGTCGAGCGCCACCGTAACGTTAATCTTCGATTTCTCCAAAAACGCCTTTATCTTTTCCTCGGGCTCGCCCAGATTCACGGCATACAGCAGCACCCCCTTGCTCTCATACTGTTTGGCCACTTCCGCCACAATCGGCATGGCCATCCGGCAGGGTCCGCACCATGTGGCAAAGAAATCCAGAATCACCACGTTTTTCCCCTTGTGACTCGCCAGATCGAGCTTTCCCCCGCCCATGAGGTCGAGCACCAAAGGTGGAGCCGGTTTTCCAATCATGGCGTCTTTGCCGCCTTCCCCATCCTTGGACTCATAGGGTTTGGCGTCCGCCGGGGGGGTGAACGCGAATCTATCATCGGGAATGGACGGATTGATTTGCCATTTGGATAGGACAACCTCGCCTGTGGCCGTGCTTCCCGCACCCATTCCCTGGGAAACATTTAGTGTAAACCGCTGGAGTAAGGGATTCGCCCCTTCGCTTAGCCACGCATCCAGGTCGTATTTGTCGGTTTTTATCCGAATGTGCTGATTCTTGAGCAAAGGGTCCGCCGGGGAGGGTTCTACGCCTGCATATTCGATACTGGACGCGGCGGCAAGCAGGGAATCATCCGCATGGAGGAATTTTGACAGCCAGACAAAACATAAATTGAGCATTCCGCCCCCTACCAAGCCCAGCAGCTCTTTCCTGGGAGAAGGTTTTTCCAGATATTGTTTCTCGGTCACCAAATACGCGATCTGTTTCTGGCTGTTGCTGAAAAACTCCGCTTCAGAGGCGGGATTGCCGACATGGAGATACAGGTCCTTTTCTCCGCGCATCATCAGGGTGGCCTTAAGTTCCATTTCCTGGTTCTTGCCGCCAATGTTGATTTTTTGATTGACCACCATCTCCACCGACAGGGAAGGCAGTCCTTTCACGTAATTCATGGCTTCCATGATCACTTGCCGGGCGTCTATGGACTGGCCCTGGGCGGGCATGAGACTGATCAGGCAACCGCATAACGTCACGAGGATTGTACTCTTTTGCATTTCAGAACTCCTGGGATTCGGTTATTGTTTCCACATCATACCATAAAATGAGTTGCAGCGTCTGACAAACAAGGGTTAGAATTTTTTCAGGCAGACAACTACGCCGCAAGACCTTGCGAAGAAGCGTGTGTGATTTTTTTACACGGGAGGAAGAAGTGTTAAGGGAGTTTGGTGTCCGGGCGCGTCTCACCCTGATTATTCTTGCCGCGGGGATTGCCTCTCCGGCGGTGGCCCGCCACCATTCCGCGGATATGAACCATGATTACGCGATTAACCTTGGCGAACTCTTGCGGGTAATACAGTTTTTTAATTCGGGGGGTTGTCATTGTGAAACGGGAACGGAAGACGGCTTCGCGCCGGGCATGGGCCCTATCGGATGCACGCCGCATGATAGTGATTATGCGCCGCGTGATTGGCGCATAAATTTGTCCGAATTGTTGAGGTTAGTCCAATATTTTGAATCGTTGGGCTATCACGCCCGATGCGGTTCGGAGGATTCTTTCGATCCGGGCCCGGGCGATCATGATTTCTGCGAAGGGGAAGCGCCGGCGGAAGGCGAAGGGGAAAACCCACCCCTGTTCATCACGGCGGATGCCGTAACTGCGGATCATATTTCGTGCATATCGTATTTCCGTTCTTCCGCGGGCGACGATTATTCCCAAGGGAGCATGGAAACATGCCGCAGCATGAAGCATTATTTCACCCTAAAGCCGGACGTGGATTGGCGGCTTGAACCGGTATATTCGCCGGTGATGGGGCAAATCACGGGCCTGGAGGCGGAACGATTGGGTTCCCGGATGACGATCACGGTGGCGGGGCAGGGGGATTACCGTGTGATTATCGCGCATATGGAGCCGATGGCTTCCCTTTCCGTGGGGGATGCGGTGGTTGCGGGGCAGCCGATAGGGACCTATTGGGGGGACAATGTGAATATCGCGGTGCACGGGCCCGCTGCATTGTATTCCTATTTTGAAGTCATGACGGATGAGGTGTTTGCACGCTATCAAGCGCAGGGGGTGGGTGTGCGGGAACAGTTGATTCTGTCAAGATCGGTCCGGGATGCGAATGCGCTGGAATGCCTGTACACGTTTACGCCGCCCAGATTCCTGACGGCAGACCATTTGCCAAGCTGGTTTTGTCTCGGCGAGGGGCTGGGCGAAGGCGAGTATATTCCGCCGGAAAGCCAGGAAGAACCGCCTCCACGATTTGTAGAGGCGGATTGGGTGCGCGTGGAGCATGTAAAGCGCATTTCGTATTTTCGTTCTTCCGCGGGGAATCACACCTACTCGGAAGGAACTCCGGAAAGCTGCCGGAGCATGAAACACTATTTCGAGCTTTATCCCGAGGTGGATTTTCGAAGCGAAACGATTTATGCGCCCGTGTCCGGGAAGGTGGAACGGCTCCGTCCGGAAGAGAACGGTACACAGATCGAGATCGTGGTGAACAATTATCCCCAGTACCGGGTGCATATTTTCCATGTGGCATTGATTCCCACGATAACGGAGGGATCCCGTGTGCGGGCGGGGCAGCCGCTCGGAAAATTCTCCTCTCACGAAACCAGTATCGCAGTCCGGGGATTGGATGGATTATATTCCTATTTTCAGGTCATGACGGATGCTGTTTTCGCGGGGTATCAGGCACGCGGGTTGATATCCCGATCAAGGCTTGTAATTCCAAAAGCCGACCGGGACAATGATCCGCTTGAATGCTTTGAAGGAGTGGTTCCGGCGCAGTTTTTAACACACGGGCATCTTCCCAACTGGTACTCGTTCGATGACGCCGAGGGGCTTTCAGGCTTTCCCCCACCCCCGGAAAAAGGAGCTAAAAGCGGGGGGCGGCGTAACGTAGCCGAGTAAAGAGTCCGCCGGACCGCGTCCGCTTGCCGCCTGTTCTTCCCACTATGGATGATCCCGTCATCCAAGGATGTCTCCCGTTGTTCCGGGCAAAGGTTTTGTTGCCAATCCACCCTGGATCATATAGAATTTATTAGGAACGGGTACAAGCCGACCACAGGGCTTGCGGGAACGTTTGTGCCAAGTCCGCAAAAGGAGGATGAAATGATGGACGTTCACGGCTCGATGGGGAGGTTTTTTTTGATTGCATTGCTGATGGCCTGTTTAGCCTCTCCGGCAATGGCGTACTATCATTCCTCTGACACCAATCGTGATTACGCCATCAACCTGAGCGAGCTTTTGCGGGTGATCCAGTTCTTCAATTCCGCCGGGTATCATTGCCAAACCGGCACGGAAGACGGTTTTGCCCCCGGCACGGGGGATCATGGATGCACTCCCCATGACAGCGACTATAATCCCCAGGATTGGGGGGTCAACCTGTCTGAATTGCTCCGGGTGATTCAGTTTTTTAATACCTTGGGCTATCACACGCAATGCGACTCCGAAGACACCTTTGCTCCTGGGCCGGGCGCCCACGATCCGTGTGGCCCGGAGGGAGAAGGCGTGGAGGAAGGCGAGGGGAACGCGGAAGGCGAAGGAGAAGGTGTTGTGGAAGGAGAAGGCGCCACCGAAGGGGAAGGTGGGAGTGAAGGCGAGGGGACGTTTGAAGGCGAAGGATGCATTTTAGGCGCCTGCCCAAGTTTTGATGCGGAAGGGGCGGCCTTTTATACCCAATTGGGCGCCCTGCTGAGTGTTCCAATAGACTGGAGCGACTCGGATATAGACAATTCTCAAATCACGGACAGTTGGGAAATTGCATTGTTCCGGGAAATTCTGTGCCGTGAGGGGGCCTCTCCGGCGGACCCAACCGTATGCACCTTCCTCGCCAACCTGGATACGCTGCGCAACGAATCCAATTACGGCCAATTGCAGAGCTATGAAAACGTGCTGGCGGCGCTATTGTCCATCAGCACCGAAATGCAAAACATGATGAGCCTGCTCGCCTTGTCCGGCGCGTATGAAGTCGCGCATATCGCCCTGAAGGCCCCCGGGGAGCCGTTCTCCGCCCAAGGCGACCCAGACGGAGACCGCCTGACGAACCAAATGGAAGTCGCCAACACTGTGGGGGCTGGGTTGGGCCGGGACAATTATGTCAGAGCGGCCTTGACGCCCAATGTTTCTGAAGGCGAATCCGAAGGAACAGCGGAAGGCACGCAGGAAGGCGGAAGTGAAGGGGAGGAATGTGTGTTGGACGGTTGCCCTGATTTTGATACGGAAGGAACGGCGTTCTATGCGCAACTGGCCGCCCTGCTGAGCGTTCCAATCACCTGGAACTCCTCGGATATTGACAGTTCGCTGATTACTGACAGTTGGGAAATCGGGTTGTTCCAGGAAATTCTGTGCCGCGAAGGCGCTTCCACCACGGACCCCACCGTGTGCACGTACCTGGCCAACTTGGCGGTTGTCCGCGGCGAACCCAATTATGATCTGCTTCAGAGTTATGAACATGTCCTTGCGGCGTTGGTGTCCATCAGCACCGAAATGCAAGACATAATGGACCTGCTCGCACTAACCGGAACGTATGAGGTGGCCCGAATGGCCATGAAGGCGGAAGGGGAACCCTTCTCCGCGCAAGGCGATCCGGACAATGACGGGCTGACGAACCAGGTGGAATTCGCCCATACCATGGCCGCCAGCCTGGGCCGGGCCGAGTATATCACGGCGGCCTTGACCCCCAACATCCCGGAAGGCGAAACGGAAGGTTCCGCCGAAGGAACGGTGGAAGGGAGCGTGGAAGGGAGCGTGGAAGGCGCCGCCGAAGGCGAAGAATGCGTTTTGGGCGCTTGCCCCGATTTTGACGCGGAAGGAGTAGCGTTTTTTGCTTGGATTTCCACGCTGTTGAGCATTCCACTAAGCTGGGATGCCTCGGATATTGACAATTCACATATTTATGACAGTTGGGAAGTGGCACTTTTCAAAGAGGTGCTTTGCCGGACGGAGGCGCCGGTGGAAGACCCCGTGGTATGCGCTTTCCTTGCCAATCTGCACACCCTGCGCGGGGAGTCCGCCTACGACAGTCTTCAAGCGTATGAGCACGTTATCGCGGCCCTGATGTCCCTTGGCACCGAAATGCAAAACACCGTGAAAACACTGGGCTTGACCGGGACCTATGAAGTCGCGCACATGGCCGGGAAAGCCGCCGGGGAGCCGTTTTCCGCGCAAGGCGACCCGGATGGCGACGGTGTGATCAATGAAATTGAATTCACCAACACGATTGCGGCGAGTCAGGGCCGGGCCCACTATGTCAGCGCGGCCTTGACCCCCGGCGGACCTGAGGGGGAATCGGAAGGCGAAGAATGCACCTTGTCCGCCTGCCCGGATTTTGACAATGCGGGAACGGCCTTCTACCTGCACCTCTCCACGCTTTTAGGGGTTTCCATTAACTGGTCCAACACCGATATTGATAATTCTCAGATGTACGACAGTTGGGAAGTCGCCCTGTTCCGGGAGGTGCTGTGCCGTGCCGGAGCCTCCTCCACCGATCCCACTGTATGCGCGTTCCTGGCCAACCTGGCCACGCTGCGCGGCGAAGCCAACTACAGCCAGGTGCAAAATTTCGAATATGCCGCCGCAGCGTTGCTGTCATTGAACACCGTCATGCAAACCACGGTGAAAACGCTGGGCCTTACCGGCGCCTATGTGGTGGCCCAAACCGCCGGGAAAGATGGGGCGGAGCCGTTCTCCGCGCAAGGAGACCTCGACGGAGACGGTCTAACCAACCTGACGGAGTTTACCACAGCCATCGCGAATGGCCGGGGCCGGGCCGAGTTTGTCGCCGCGGCCACTACGCCCGGCACGGGGGAGGGAGAATCAGAAGGGGCCACGGAAGGGGAAATCGAGACGGCCACCGTTTTGCTCACCGGCGGGGTGCCTCTGGTCATGATGAGAATACCGGCGGGGTCGTATATGATGGGCCGGTATCCCGGCGAACCCAATAGCAACGCCGACGAAGCCCCCCAGCACGAAGT
>CAYXPO010000147.1:0-9448 GCA_964466925.1 uncultured Nitrospirales bacterium | reverse complement strand
TTGTAAGCCTTATGCCCCTCGGCTACCCCGATGAACAACCCCCCGCCCCGCCCCGAAGGGAAATTACCGCATTCACGCACTACGACAAATTTTAGAAAGGTGGTTTTTCAGGTCAAGTGTGGTATATAACTTCATTGTGAAATTGGGTATTTTACTTTGAGGTAATACAGTGCTTCTCGCGGAATTGTCAGTCAAAAACTTTCTGTCCTTCCAGGATGCGGTATGGAGCCCGTCAAGGCTCAATGTATTGATAGGGCCTAATGCTTCCGGTAAGTCCAACCTTGTCTCTCTTCTTGACATGATTAAGCAATCCGCCAATGGTTCTTTGGGGGAATATGTGCAAAACCAGGGTGGAATGGAATCACTTCTTTGGGATGGCCAAGGGCGATCACTAAGAATTGGAATGCGAGTGGAAACCACTGCCCAAGATATCCCCGGGGTGAAATTTCATGGTTCAATTTCATATGGGTTTGTTTTGAATCGAAGAGGAAATACAAGTTGGTATGAAGTTGATTCGGAGCATTATTCTTTTTCATCGCCAAATCAGAACGAAATCATTCTGAAAACAACCGTTGCGCTTGATTCCGCCAAAAGTGATCCAGAAAAATCGGATGAAACGCGTCTTTCGCAAAGGTGTTTAGCCACACAAAAACCGGAAAACAGCCTGCCGTTTCTTAATAATCTTCGTTCATGGGCGATACATAGAAGCCTGCGGACAGATTTTGACGCGCCGGTTCGTCAATCCACAATAACCCGGTATGATACAGCCGTTTCTCAAGATGGCGATAATTTGATTTCTGTTTTGCATACCTTGTACACCAATGATAAAAGTTTCAAAGAAATTGTCGACCTTTCCATGAATGCCGCGTTCAACAATGCCTTTGAAGAGATTGTTTTTCCGCCAGCGTCGGATCAGCGTGTTCAATTGGGTATTCGATGGAAAGGACTCAAGAAAATCCGGTCTTCGGCAAGCCTCTCGGATGGAACGTTGCGGTTCTTGTATCTTCTTGCGATTCTGGAAAATCCCAATCCGCCAGCATTGGTGGTGATTGAAGAACCGGAAGCGGGATTGCATCCCACTATGTTGCCGATTATTGCGGAATGCGCGGTGGATACTTCCCGGCGGAGCCAAGTGGTATTCACTACTCATTCGCCGGACTTTCTAGATACTTTCCGCGATACACGCCCTGCCGTTACGGTATGTACCAGTGAAAACGGCAAATCGTATCTTAAGACCTTGGCGGGCGATAAACTGGACTATTGGATGAAAACATATACACTTGGTGAATTTCATCGTTCAGGCGCTGCGGAGGCTGTCCGGTGAGAATTCAATTCTTTGTTGAGGGGGACACCGAACGGATAGTTTTACCGGGTTTTATTGCTCGTTGGCTGAATCCCCGCTTAACGGTGCCGGTTGAGATTCCCGCTCCAGTGAATCTTCAAGGTTGTGGAGGATTCATACAAGAGATTGGCAAGAGCGCTAAAGGCCATCTCAGGTCAGCGGATTCAAACGATCTTATTGCAGTGGTTGGGCTTTTAGACTTGAAGGGACCGGAAGCCCATCATTTTTATCCCCCTGGCGTAACCGCCATCCAAGATCGTTACGAATGGGGGAAAAGAAAAATCGAACAATATGTAGATCATCCGAAATTCCACATGTTTTTTGCAGTCCATGAAATTGAAGCGTGGCTATTCAGCCAACCCGAGATATTCCCAGAGTTTATACGGGAAGCATTGTTCGAAGGTCTTCCCGAACCGGAAGAGATTGATTTTGACACCCCGCCTTCGAAACGCCTGAAAAAAACGTACGACACACTGATCCAGCAAAAATCAATCTCGCATGCATATCGCAAGACCGGGCATGGACGGAAGTTCTTTAATTCTCTCGATCCGGAACGCGCCTATGCAAAATGTCCGTATTTGCGCAAGATGTTGGATGCCCTGTTGAGCGTGTCCAAGAAAGCGGGATTATAAGCGTTTCCGGGGGCGGGATTTTTTCTTTGGCGGTTGGGGCGGCTCGACGGTTTCCTGGACCATTTCGCGGACGGCGCGGAGGTGTTGGTGGAGGAGGTGTTCGGGGATCTCACGGATGAACCGGCTGGTTTTTGTGCTGCGTTCTTTGCCGTGCCGCAACCGGGACAGTGCTTCAAATAAGGTAATGTGCCGTTTGGCGCGGGTGAGCGCCACGTAAAAGAGGCGGCGTTCTTCTTCCAGGGAATTCTCTTTCAAGCTGTTTTCATGGGGCAGCAGGCCGTCTTCCACGCCCATGATGAATACGAAGGGAAATTCCAGGCCCTTGGCGCTGTGGATGGTCATGAGTGACACGGAAGAATGGCGGCGTTCGTCACGGCTGGCGCGATCCTGATCCGTGTTGAGGTGGCTTTCATCCAGGAAATTGATCAGGGAGGGTTCGGGGGCGGTTTTTTCGTAATCGCCGATGGCATTCAGCACCAGTTCCACATTTTGCCAGCGGTTGATGGCCTGTTCCGCGTTTTTGCACGTGCGATCCAATTCGCCCCGGTAGTCAATGGCCAGCACCAGGTCGAGTGCCAGTTTCTGCAAAGTTCCGCCCTGTTCCCGGGCCCGTTGGCGGAATTTCTGAATGATGCCCAGAAATTCGCGGATTCCTTTCTCCGCGCCGGCGGATGCGGAGCCCCGTTTCAGCATTTCCGCCAGGCCTTTGTTCAGGGATAGGTGCTCCTTGCGGCACAGGTCATGCACGGTATGGAGGGTGGAATCACCGATGCCGCGCCGGGGCATGTTAATGACGCGCAGAAACGCCGCCTCGTCGTTGGGATTGGCGATTACTTTGAGGTAGGAGATGATGTCCTTCACTTCCGCGCGCTCGAAAAAGTCCTGCCCGCCGAACACCACATAGGGAATGCCCGCTCGGCGGAAGGCGATTTCCAGGGGCTTGGATTGAATATTCGACCGGTAGAGCAAGGCGAACTCGCTGAAGGGCGCGCCGCTTTTCGCCTGAATGTGGCGGAGCCATTTCACACACTCCTCCGCTTCCGCCTCTTCATCCCGCGTGACAATCCAATCAATGACCCGCCCCGCGCCGTGCTCCGACCACAGCCGCTTTTCCCGGCGGACCTGATTGTTCTTTATAACGTGATTGGCGGCTTCCAGGATCGTTCCGGTGGATCGGTAATTCTGGTCCAATGTGATTACGCGCGCCTCCGGAAAGTCGCGTTCCAAGTCGAGGATGTTCCGGGCGTCCGCGCCGCGCCATCCGTAGATGGATTGATCATCGTCGCCGACCACGCACAAATTACGGTGGTCCGCCACCAGTTCCCGCAACAGTTCATATTGAACCCGGTTGGTGTCCTGGTATTCATCCACCATCACATAGCGGAATTGCCTCCGGGCCGCGGCGATGAATTTAGGGTGATCCCGCCAAAGCCGGAGCGTCAACAGCAGCAAGTCGTCGAAATCCAGGCTGTTGGCCGCGCGCAACGCGGATTGATAGCGTTCGTACACCTCGGCAAGGCTGGCCGCGTACTTTTCCTCCGTGGCATTGCGCACCGGCGCCGCCTTTGGCGGATCATTTTCGGACATGCCGCTCTTTTGAAGGCTGATGGCCGATTGAAACAACGCCGGACTGAATCCCGCATCGTGCGTGCGCAACTCGTCCGTGACCCGCCGCAGCAGCAGCCGCGCATCACTCTCGCTGGCGATGGTGAAGTTGCGGCGATAGCCGAGTTGCTCGATGTGTGCGCGGAGCACCCGCAGGCAGAAGGCGTGAAAGGTGGAAAGGACCACTTGGGCCGCGCGGGCTTTTCCGATGAGTTCGGCCACCCGTTCCCGCATTTCCTCCGCGGCTTTGTTCGTGAACGTCACCGCGAGCAATTGGGATGGTTCCGCCAGCCCCTTGGACAGAATATAGGCGATGCGCCGGGTGATGACGCGCGTTTTGCCGCTGCCCGCCCCCGCCAGAACCAGGACCGGCCCTTCCGTGCAGCGGACCGCTTCCTCCTGTTGCGGATTCAAGCCAACCAGATATTTTGAAACGTGTGTGGTCACGTAAAATTCCCGTGTGTTACACCATGCGAGCGCGGGATTGTAGCAGGAGAATCCGCGGGTGTCCAGAAAGAAATGCGGACCGGTTCGCAGGGACGCCTATTCGTAGCGGAGGGCGACCACGGGATCCACGCTGGCGGCCTTGACGGCGGGATACACGCCAAAGAAGACGCCGACGCCGAGGCTGAAGAAAAAGGCCATGAGCGCGGCCCACATGGAGATGCCAATGGGCAGGTTGGGGTACAGAAAGTGGATCACAAACGCGCCGAACGCGCCCAGACTCAGCCCAATCAATCCTCCGATAACGCTTAAGGTCACCGCCTCGATGAGGAATTGCAGGGCGACATCCGTGCGCGTGGCGCCCACGGCCTTGCGCACGCCCACCTCCCGTGTTCTTTCCCGGACGGAGACAAGCATGATGTTCATGATGCCGATGCCGCCCACCAACAGCGATATGGAGGCGATGCCCGTCAGCATGAGGCGCAGCATGTCGAAAATGCGCGAGAAGGTTTTGAGCATGCCGTCCTGATCGGTGACCGTGAAGTCCTCGTTGTTGTCATGCGCCGCTTTGATGATCCGTTTTATGGATGCGGACGCGCGCGATATGTCTTCCTGGCTGCGCGCGCCCACCAGGATTTCCCCCACGCCTTCCATGTTGAACATCTGTTGCGCGCTGGCCAGGGGCACGATCACCAGATCGCCCAAATCAATGCCCAGCGCCATGCCGCGTTCTTCCAGGATGCCCACGATCATGTGCTTGCAACTGTTGATGGATACGGTTTCGTACAAGGCCTGTTGATCGCCAAACAACTCCCGCTTCACCGTGGTTCCAATAACGCACACCTTGTTGTTCCGGTCAATGTCCTTCTGCGAAATGAACCGCCCAATCTGGGTGTAAAGCTGACGGACCCCTTCAAAATCGGGCGTGGTGCCGATCAAAAGCACATGCCGCTCCCGCGTGTGAAATTTCACCGCCGCGAGGCCGATGCAGTTCGCCGCCACCCCGGTGACCCCGATGGCTTTTCGTTTGATGGATTTGGCGATGTCGTAGGTCAGCTTGCGGTGGGCGCCGGCGCTGATGGGGAACATTCCCGTGGTTTCCTGGCGGCCCGGGGTGACTATAAGCACATTGCTGCCCATGATGGCGAATTCGCGCTCGACATAGGCTTGCGCGGACTCGCCCAGCGCGATCAGCAGGATCACGGACATCACGCCGATGATCACGCCCAGCGTGGTCAGAATGGCCCGGACCTTGTTCTGGCCGATGGATCGCAATGCGGTCAGGAAATATTCTACGCCGTTCATCCGCCGCTGCCCAATTCGGGTACAACCCGCACTTTAGAGCCGTTTTTCAAGGCTTTAATCGCCACCGAGGTGATGATCTCCTGGCCTTCCTCCAGACCTTCCAGCACCTCCTGACGCTCCCAGTTGCCAATGCCCAGCTTTACCTCATGATGCACCGCACGTCCCTTTTCGATTACGTACGCGAATTCATCGCGCACCAGTGATTCACTCGGCACCGCCAAAACATTATCCTTGCGCTGGACAATGATCGTCACGTCCGAGGACATGCCCGGCACGAATTTTTCCGGCTGTTCCAGAATACGCACCTTGACATCCAGCGTGCGGGTCAATTCCTTGTTCACCGTGACCACGGGGGAGATATAGGATATTTCCCCCCTGAAGGTTACGCCGGGGTAGGGGTCCAGGCTCAACCGCACTTCCTGGCCCAGATGTATCTGCGCCGCGTTCGCTTCGTCAAACGGGGCCTCGATGTAGCAATCCTCCGCGCGCACCATCTGCAACAGGGGCAGCCCCATCGCCACGGCTTCCCCCACTTGCTGGATTTTCTTCGCGACGACGCCGGTAAAGGGCGCCCGGACCATGGAGCGTTCCCGCGCGGCCTCCGCCACCCGCACCGCCGCCTCCAATTGCTCGATGGCCGCTTCCGCCGAACGGATTTCCTCGGCCCGCACCAGGTTTTCCTTCTGGCTGGCCTCCGCCGCGGCCTTGTTTTCCCGCGCCACGCGCAGGGCCAGGGTGACTTTCTCAAAATCGCTTTGCGATACCGCTTTTTTTTCGGAGAGTTCCTTCACGCGGTTGAAATCGAGTTGCATCTGATCCAATTGCGCGGCCGCCTGGCTCACCCGCGTGGCGGAAATTTCCTCGTAAATCTTGGCGGCAATCCGGGCTTGTTCCAATCGTGACAACCCCACTTTCAAATTGGCCTGGGTCAGCGCCAGTTGCGCGTCAACTTCATCGTGATCCAATTCAACCAGCAAATCCCCTTCGTTGACCTTGTCGCCTTCTTCCACCAGCACTCTGGCGATGGTGCCCAAACTGCCCGCCGCCACCATGGACCGCTCCTTGGGCATCACGGTGCCCGAAGCGATGGAGGAGATGGTTTCCTCCACCATGCACCGCTCCACCTTGCCCGCAGTCACCTCGATCACAGGTTCTTGCATGTAGAAATAGGCGCCCACGCCGACAACCACGGCGGCCACCAGCATCCAGATAAGGATAGGAACTAGGAGTGATTTTCTTTTTTGTGTTGCCATAGGTCTTTCACCGCCAATCCGTCTTTGAAACTAATGACCCGTTCCGCATGTTGGGCAATATCCGGTTCATGCGTTACCATGACTATGGTTTTTCCCTGCGCATGAAGCTCATTGAAGAGCTGCATGATGCTTTCCCCGCTGCGCGAATCCAGATTGCCCGTGGGTTCGTCCGCGAATACGATGGATGGCTGGTTCACCAGTGCGCGGGCAATGGCCACGCGTTGCCGCTGGCCGCCGGACATTTCGTTGGGCCGGTGATGCACCCGGTCGCCCAGCCCCACCGCTTCGAGCGCCTCTTTGGAACGGCGGAGCCGCTCCCGGCGCGGGACGCCATCGTAAAGGAGGGGCAATTCCACATTTCCGAGCGCGGACGCCCGGGGAAGCAGATTGAAATTTTGAAACACAAAGCCAATCTCGTGATTCCGCAGTTGCGCCAGGCGCGCCTCGGAATAATCACTCACTTTTTCCCCCTTCAGCCAGTATTCCCCCGAGGTCGGGCGCGACAGGCACCCCAGTATGTCCAAAAAAGTGGTTTTGCCGGAGCCTGACGGCCCCATGATCGCCACATACGTGCCCTGGTCTATGTCCAGCGATACGCCCACAAGCGCTTCCACCACGGAATCGCCCATGTCGTAGATTTTCGTAATATCCTTGACCCGGATGAAACTATCGTGACCGTCGTTCGTCATAGAACCGCATAGTACCATAGATGCGCCGGGAAGTGCTCAAAACACCCCGGCACTTGTTTTAACATCCACCATGCACATGATTTTGCATTTTTCATGGGTATTTTTCCATCACAAGGTACTGAAACAAGCCCAAGCCCCGGCCATGCCCGGTCCAGCGGTCCAGGGTCCGTGCAAGACGGGGAGGTCCCATCGGACAGGCAATAAACCGCCGGGCTTCGAGACTCCGGAAAAAAGTCCCCTGCAATTGCAGCAACTCGCCAAAGGTCAGGAACCGGTGTGGTCCTTCCGGCAGCTTGAGGTGCAGGTGTTCGAGCACTTCCAGCAGCCATGTCAAGTCGCCGTTGGGCGTGATGGCCAGAAAACGTCCGCCGGGGCGGAGCACGCGCGCGGCTTCCGAAGCCACCGCTTGGGGGGAGGGAACATGTTCCAGCAGATTGACACTCAAGACAAAATCAAAGGAGGCATCGCGAAACGGAAGGCGTTGGGCGTCAGTGGTGGCGCGCCGCACCAGACCTTCGGGCTTGCGCGCCGCCCTCATTTTTGTGGAGAAGTCCGTGGCCCCATTGTAGGGGGCGTCGAGTTGGGAAAGCACTTTGCCGGTGCCCGCGCCGATTTCCAGCACGCGCCGCGCCGAACCGATGACCCGCCGGGCCAATTCGGCGTAAGCGCGCTGGCAGGCCGGATTCGCTTCGTTGTCATACGAGGCCGCCAGCACATCGTAATGCGCCCGCAATTCCTCCGTGTCGTGATCCGTCGTCATTCCTGCCCTTCAACCTTCAGCGCGTGTTCCTTCGCATGCGCGGTTTACCGAACCCGCCAATAATACCTGGACCCTCTCATTTTTTCGATGCGCCGCTTTCATGTTTCCTATCCATTGGACAGTGGTTTCAATATATGCACGCCGTTGGCGGCTATCATACCCTGCAGGAAGCCATCCCGCACTTGCATTTTCATGCCCAGCGATGATTCCTCATACCGCCGGCCCTCGAGGCTATGGAGGCCCCGCAAGGTGTAAGAGCAGGGGGTGGGCATTTCATTCACCACAACCCACCAGGGCTTGCCTTCTACCTGTTTTCCCAGAACCCGGACCTTGAAAAATGAACCCAGCAGATGATAGCCGAGCCAGTCTGATTCCGGGGTGGGAGCGGTTTCGACGGCGGGCGCAGGTTCGGCATCGGGGGCCGAAAGCAGAAACTGGTTGTCCGCCAGTTCCCGCGTTACCCGCAAGAGGTCATGCCAGAAGGGGGAATCCTTGGCGACGGTGGATGTGCCCCAATACAACACCCCGCGCGCGCCGCAGGCAATCGCGTCGTAGGCCATGCACCGCGATTCCTCGAACGTGGGAAACTGGCCTTTTCCCGGGCGCAAGGGGAAAATGACCCCCACATCCGCCCAACTCATCCCCTGAAGGACCATCCACACCGGTTTTTCCGGGGCCGCGGCCTGCATGCGCAGGGTGGTAAACCCAATCGCGCCCACCCCACGGCGGGAAATATCCACGGGTTGCGTCCGGTAGGGCATCAGGGGGTAAAAGTCGCATCCCACGATATCTGCCGCCTGGTTTATCGCCGTCAAATCCTCCAATTGATTGCCCGCCGCATGATTCATCCACACGGGATGGTGGGGGTCCAGGTCTTTCATGACGGAATACCCTGTTTTCAGGCGGGCGCACAATGTGCGGCAGTTTTCCTGGAATATCGCATACCGCTGCGTAAACGGAACCTGCTGGTGCAGGGCCCCCAGCATGCAGGTCCACAACGCTTCATCCGGCACTTCCCATACGAGCAGGGCGGGATGCTTGCCCCAGCGTTCCACCATTTCTTCGAGTGGACGCTTCTGGCCCGGGGAGGGGTCCCCCAACTCGATACGGCCCCCCATGTTCAGCCAGACATAGAGTCCCCGTTTATGGACCCGGTCTATCACCGCCGCATCTTCCGAGGCGCTTATGAGATTGAATCCAGCCCGGGCCACTTCGTCGAGCACCGCATCCTCTTTGGGGGTTTCATAGAGGCCAATGACAAACAGCCGTTTTCCGTCCGCCACCAGCATCCGGTCCGGGTCAATGCGGACTTGGGCGGCGTTGGAGACCCCCGCAGCGCCCAAAAGCAGGCATCCAATGACTACGGACAACAGGATTCGCATCTCATCCATCTCCGGGCCAGCCTGGCATGTCAGTAC
>CAYXPO010000146.1:7626-9534 GCA_964466925.1 uncultured Nitrospirales bacterium | reverse complement strand
GCAGCGTCAGCGACACCATGCCCTCCAGCGCGTCGTGTCCGTATTTGCAATCATTCAACAAGGCGACGCCATAATTGCCCTCGGACACGTCCACCCATTTGTGTGCGCACACCTCGAACCGGGCCTGGTCCCACGAGGTGTTGCTGTGCATCGGGCGCACCGCGTGCCCGAACTGAATCTCGTTCCGGTAGTGATCCGCCAGCACATCCACCCCGAAGCCCACTTTCAACAGCGTGTGCTTTTCGTTCCAATCCACGGTGGTGCGGAAATCAATGCGGCGCGCGTGCGCGTAAAAAATCATGTCCTGCTGGAGCGTGGACGCCCTGCCGAGTTTATATTTCGTGTGCAGTGTAAAATAGAGCGGCCCTTCGGCAATGGGTTCCCTCAGGGTCATCGCATCTTCAAACCGAATCCGGTCCCGGTAATCCCGATCAATGTCCCACGCATCCCATTTGATCGGCACGTCTTCCGCCGTGTAAAAATCGTTCAGCCGTTTGCCTTCGCGCACCACCTCGCGCCCGGCCTCCTTGTCGAAAAGGCTGATGATTTTCCCCGCCTTGTCAAAGGCCACCCGGTAGAACGGCGTTTCCAGCGTTTTCCCCGTGAAGACAAAGGACGATGCCTCTTCGCCGTCTTTTTTCCGCAACGCAATCGGCGCAACGCTGAAGGCGCCCAGCTTGACCCGGACCGCCAATCCCCCTTCCACCGCCTGCGTGGGCAGCCAGCGCCCCTCGGTATCCACCGCGCCCGTGAACCCGGCGGCGGGAATGTGCACCACTTCTTCCCGCGGCCACGACAGCGCATTGGCCAGTAAAAAGGCCTGGCCTTCCGTGTCCGGCATCAACCGCCCGCCCAATTTCGCCAGCGCGGCGTCCCGCAACGCCGTCAGGTCTTTTTCCAACTGTGCGTATTCCGCCTCCGCGGTCTCGTATACACTGCGGATGGAACTCCCCGGCAGGATGTCATGAAATTGATTGGTCAACAACACCCGCCAGTGTTTCTGCAGCGCTTCCCCGGGATACGCATGGTCCCCGTCCATCGCCATCGCATTGAACAGTTCGGTTTCCCGGATCAGGAATTCCAATTTCCGGTTGTAGCGCTTCGTGCGCGCCTGCGCCGTATACGTGCCCCGGTGCAGTTCAAAATACAGTTCGCCCACCCATTTCGGACGTTTCACCTTTTGCTCGCGCAACTGCTTCAAAAACAAAGACACGTTCACCCATTCCGCCTTCGGACACCCTTCCAAATCCTTCATGCGCGACGCATGCTCGACCATTTCGCGGGTGGTGCCGCCGCCGCCATCGCCCCAGCCAATCGTAATGAGCGCGGCCTCCTGGGTTTCCTTCTTCTGCACGTAATTCCAGGCTTCCTGGACGATTTCCGGAAACGCCTCCGCGTTATAGCCGCCCGTGCGCGTGTTGATGTAATGCGTGAATATTTCCGTGCCGTCAATGCCCTGCCACCAGAACGTGTCGTAGGGGAAAAGATTGGTGTCGTTCCAATTGATCTTGCTCGTCACGAAATTCACGATGTCGCAGCCTTTGAGAATCTGCGGCAAGGCCGCGGAGTATCCGAACACGTCCGGCAGCCATAACGTGTCGCCCTTGTAGCCGAACAGTTCCATGGTCTTCTTGCGGCCTTCCAGAAATTGCCGCACCAGCGCCTCCCCGCCCGTGATGTTGCAGTCCGCCTCCACCCACATCCCGCCGTTCGGTTCCCACCGGCCTTCCTTCACCCGTTTCCGGATGCGGGCCAGCAATTCCGGATACTGCTCCTCGATCATCGCATAAAGCACCGGCTGCGATTGGAGAAACCGGAACTCGCCGTAATCGTCCATCAGATTCAACATCGAGGAAAACGTCCGCGCGGTCTTGCGGATGGTCTCGCGCACCGGCCACAGCCAGCCGA
>CAYXPO010000146.1:0-7616 GCA_964466925.1 uncultured Nitrospirales bacterium | reverse complement strand
GCGCGTGCCCGGCCAGGCCCACCATCGGCGTGGTCGGCCCGTTTTTCTGCTTCATCAAAGGAGCGAGATGCTTGTGGGCCGCCCGCGCCGCGCTGTCCAGTTCTTCCTCCGTCTCCCAATGCAGCGGAACCATGTCCATCGCTTCATTCAGCCCATTGAGAATCTGCGCCCGCCGCAATGCGTTGACATCCAGGATCAGCGCGGTCTTATAGAGCGTATGGGCGTCGTAATACAACGCCGTCACCGCTTCGCGCTCCACCAGCAACTCGCTGGCCTCCAACCGCAACGGCGGAGCCGTATTGGGCGCACTGCCCACCGAATGCAGCGTGCGCATCTCCGGATGATAGCCGTCCACGCCCGGAAACGGATGCCCCGCATACGCCTCGATGTCCAGCGTCAGCGTTTCCCCGCCCCGCGCATACGCCAGCAGCAACACCTCCTTGTGCCGGAGATCCATACCGGCCAGCGGCTTCCCCTCCACAAACAGCAACTTCTCCGCAAGACTGTCATGCCGGTAATACACCCGCCGGCCCCGGCACGAACGCGGAATTTCCACCGTGCCCCGGAACCATGCCGTGCCCCAATGCTGCCCCCACATACATCCCGCCGGCGCGGGCACATAGTCCATCTGGAAGGGCGGTGTGCGGAAATGGTCCATCGTCTCCGCCATTTCCAACGGCACCTCCGCCACCCTGGCATACCGCCACTCAAACAGTTTCTCCAGCCGTTTCCCTATCTTTTCAATACCGCGTGGAGGAATCATCGCCAATAGTCCCTTTCGCCTCGCGGGAAACCTCCCGCGCCACAATCACGTCAACCTTACGGGCAACACTATGGCGCATACACGCCCCCATGTCAATTCCGGGACGATTAATTTTCCGGCCGGCCTTAAAGCCCAGTTGAAGCAGGCCGGCTGGGTTGCGGAGGGGTATCTGAGGGGGCTTACGGGGTTGGATGGGCGGCGGCAGCGGGGGCGATTGAAAAGTTGTTCGGGCGAAGGGTGGTGGCTAAGGCCGGGTAATCGAATATCCGGTTGGGCGGTTATTGGGGTCTAAGGGAATAATGAAAGGTGAGTGAGCCTGAAATCGAGTTGTCCGTCAACAACCACTAATTTGCCAAAAACAATTGAAACGATTCAGACATGTGTATAAGATGAATTCATTGACGGAAACAAAGGCAGGAATCTTCTGGAGTAGTGAATATGAAAAAGAACTCTATAGTCTATTTTCTTGTGTTAACGCTGGTGATTTTTTCAGAAGGCTGCCCCAAGAAGACACCCCCGAAGGCTGATTTCTCAGCCTCACCCACCTCGGGCACGGCGCCAGTGTCGGTCCAGTTTACGGACCGCTCCGCGCCCGGAAGCGCGGATATCACGTCATGGCAATGGGATTTTGGCGATGGGGCAAAGGCAACCAGCACAGAACAGAATCCGGCCCATACGTATACCGCCGCGGGAGCCTATACGGTTTCACTTACAGTATCAACAGCGGATGGTGTGAATACAGAGTCGAAAGCGAACTTTATCAGCATTACGCAAGGGAGTGAAGGCGAGGGTGAAGGTGAAGGCATGCCCGCCGAAGGTTCACCGGAGGAAGGAGAAGCCGAAGGCCAGGCCGAAGGTATAACCGAAGGTGACGCCGAAGGCGTAAATGAGGGCAGTATAGAAGGCGAAGGGGGCGGGGACATTGAGGGCGAGGGCGAAGGAGGCCCCATTCTGTCTTTGACACCCAATGTACAGCATTTGCCGGCAACGGGGACGGCAACAACGTTCGCCGTCACCAATGCTGGTACGGGAATATTGAATTGGACCGCAACCGTAACAGCGGGTGATTGGCTTACAATTGGTTCCGGCGCCTCTGGCGAGGGGGCGGGAACCATCAACGTCAACTGCCAAGTAAACACGGGCGCGGTATTGCGTGTAGGTGATGTCACGGTAACGGCGGCTGGCGCCGGGCATAGTCCTTTGACCGTTCATGTTGCGCAACTCGGTGCGGCCTCCGGAACCGATTCAGACAACGATATGCTGACGGATGACGAGGAATACCTGAATGGCAGCGCCCAAGAAGATGCGGATAGCGACGACGATGGATTGGTGGACGGTGATGAGGTCCACGTTTACGGAACATCGCCCACTATCATAGATACGGACGGCGACGGAGGCTCGGATAGGGAGGAAATTGCGAACGGCCGAAATCCGCTCGTGCCGGACAATGTGCCCAAGGCGTATCAGGATTTTTCGGCAGCCGTGAATGGCATGACGCAAAAATTGCGGACGGATGCGGCTACGCTGCCGCTCAACGCTGCGCTCCAAGAGGCCGCTGATTTCCTGGCCGATCAGCCCAATGTGTCAGCTGTCCATTTTAAACAGGGCACGGACCAGTCAACGCCGCAACTATGGGCCGAGTTTACAAATTACGCCACGTTTGTGGTGCTCATCACCCCCAAGAGCGCCGGTCCGGCCGTCGTAAAGGCCGCGGAAAACGGGGTTCCGAAACCGCTCCCGCGCCCTTTCGCTGTGAAGCCGGTGACCAAAAGCGGACTGCTCAGCCAAGGATTTCCCGAGAATCCGTGCGCATTTGCAAACCTGTTCGACGTCAATACAAACTCCGCCAACACCCAAACGCTTATCAACATGATGATCAAGAAAAATTACGATGCCCGGCTTATTTCAGGCAATGCGGGCGGCGTCGAGTTTTTCAAAACGCTCGCGGATTACGGCGTTGTCTATCTTGACACGCATGGGGGATTCATTGAGGATACCCACTATGTTCCCACGCCCACGGACCCGCCCGGCTACAAACCCCAGTACGCCATTATACAGACCTCGGATGCACAAAACGCCGTACAAGACCAGCAATACCTTGCGAACGGCGATTTTGCCGCGCGGCGTGTAACGGTAAGTGCGTGCCTTGTTACCACTGCGGGGGACCTTGGGGCCATACCGGCAGGAAGACACTACTGCGTTACAAACGAATTCATAAAGACGTATGTCGGCCAGTTTGAAGACCACAGCCTGGTGTTCATGAACTGTTGCCAATCCGCCCAAACACCGGCGGGCGTGCCGTATACGCAGGCGCCGCTGTTTGCGGCGTTTATGAGCAAAAATGCCGGCACGATATTCGGCTGGACCGAAAGCGTGGGTGACGCGATGGCCATGAAGGCGGGCACATATTTCTTCAGCCGGACGCTGGGCGACAACGACGCCATTGACACCCAGCATCCGCCCATCGCCCCCTATGACTGCGGGGACACTTTCTGGGCGCTGCAGAACAAACACTATGACATGGATTATGACCCAACCGCGCAATTCGTCGGCTACATCCGCAACTATACCGAAGATCTCCTCCTGGCACCGCGGATCAAGTTTATCGTGACGGACTTGGAGAACAAGGAGCTTACCCTGCAAGGCGTTTTCGGCGATAACGGAACACCCACCGTCATGGCCGGAAACCAGGAACTCACCATCAAGACGCGCGACACGGACAGTATTGTCGTAGGACTCCGTGACGAGACCAAAGGGCCAGTCACGGTCAAAATTCTGGATCATGTCAGCAATGCAGTGCCTCTGACGCAATGGTCGGGGACGTTCCATCTTCATGGCGATGCCGGCCCCATGCGCCCCGGCCTCCAGGGTTCAATTAAGTGCCGCTGGCGCGGCGATATCCATTCCGAGCGGTCCCAGTTTCCGGAAGACGAGGCCTGCCTGCCTGCGTTGGAGATGTGTTCCTTCGACCTCGACAGCCTGTACACCTATGATTTCACCAGTTCATACATAGAGGATTCGATGCGATACGATTACGCTGGGTCCGGTTCAGTAAATCAAACCCTGTCACCGGACGGCGACACCTGGCTCGGCGGGAATGTGATGATGCATATGGCCGGCGGCTACATTCAATTCGCGGTCGATGCAACCGCCCAAGTGCAGGTGACCGTTACCAACCTGCAAAATGGCGATGTTCAACACTATACACTACCCTATCCCATTTCACTGCACGGTGAGTGGCCAATTGGATCGTTCGGCGCCATCACCGCCGGACAAACCACCGCCAACGGAACTATCCAAGTTACATGGGATACATTTGACGTTGTCGGCGCACCGGATGACAAAACCCCAGCGCCCTAAACAGTACGGTGTACAACGTCTATGGCACGGTCTGGAAGAGTATCATGCCTGCGAAGGAAGCGAGGATGGTTTTTGCCCTGGTCAGAATCCGATGCATAGAAAAATTCGCTGCATTTCTCGAAAACTCGCTGCAAAAAGTTCAAGTCCCTCTGGAACCGAGCGAGGAATGTCTTCATAAGTCCTTGAAAATCAGGAGGAGATAAGTGGTGTGCCAATAATTATAGAGCAATAAAGTACTTTTCTGGACAGTTTATATTCTCCTGTAAGCCTAATAAAATCAATATCTTACGCTTCAATCCTATCCAAATTGCAGAGTGGATGGACCAGCTTCTACCCACCGATTCCCTCGACCAAGGTCAGGACCGAGAGAGGCTTGGTCAGGAGCTGGGCATCCCAAAATATCGTGTCACCCAATTCCTGGTTTTATTGAATTCCCAGAAGACATGAAAGCCCAGTTGAAGCAGACGGATTGGGTGGCCGAGGGGCATTTGAGGGGACTTACGAGACTGAAGGGATGGAGGCTGCGTAAGGGGATTGAACGGTTGTTGGGGAGGAGGAAGATGGCGGACTGCTCTTCGTCTGCGACAAAGGCCTGCTGATGGCCGGTTGCTATCAACCGTGGTTCGGGTAATGTGCCAGGCGGTGAGGTTAAATTCTGCCAGTTTCACGGCCACCATGATGACCCCAAGCAGCACCGGGAATTTACCATTGGGCAAGTCGATCCTCCGATTTGAATATCCCTCATGACTATACCTGGGCGCCCTCCCTTTCTAATGGCAGAAGCAGCGCGAACCAACATAAGAAAACGAAGACTGCGGTTATGAGCAGGTTTTCCCAGAAGGGAAAAGAGCGGACCGAGTTCAGGGCATTGTACCATTCGCTGCCCGGCGTGTGCACCGAAACCGTTTCTTCGGCGGTCAGTGGCGGAAAAACGAACTGCCTGCTTGCCAGAAGCCAGAATATGGGCACGAGAATGAGCCCGAGGAAGACATGGGGTGCAATGAACCGGTGGTAGCGAAAACCACTCGGGCCACCGGTGCAGGCGCCTCGCAGCAGCAGGGCACCATGCCAGAAAATCCCCCCGCCTACTCCAATTTCAAGCAGCAGACAGGCTGCCCTATGGCCGTGCGAGGTCGTAATGTTTCCCATGATTGTGGCCTGCCCTTCGGGGAAGAGTCCGACGCCGATCATGCCGGTGGCGCCGATGTACATGAGCAGGGCGCCAGATCGCGCCCCGCAGGGGGAGATCAGTGCCAAGCGCTTTTCGGCATAGCGGACCAGCGGAATCATGGCCGCGCCCCAGAAGCACAGTGCCAGGGAGAACAGCCACCACCAATGGGGATTATGGAACGCCTCGTAGCTGCCAAGAAAACTGAAGGTGTGGGTCATGATCGAGTGATGGTTTTCTTCAGGATAAAGCAGCCAAACAAGGAATATAAGTCCCCAGAACACAACGGTCTTGACAGCGACATAGTGCCGGAGTTCGCCAGCCGCAAATTTTCCACACATTAAGCGCTCAACGGACTTCATTTCTTCCTCATAGTGAGCTTATGTTTTGTTTGTTCCAGCCAATGTTACGGGCCTGGACAATATCCATCTTCTGTACCATCGCCCGGATGCCGATGATGGCGAGAACCACCTGCAATTCAATTAGTGTATATCCGTTCTTTCGCTTAATGACCCTGTCTCTCTTTCTCAATTTCTGGGACGTTGCATCTATTTTCCGGCCCGTGAAACCTGCTATCCTGCAAATGAAAACTTGCTTACAGAATGTAAATTAGTTACGCTATGTAACATAAGGATACCAAAATGAACGGGAAGGATCAATCGGCGATTTCGAAAGCCCGGCGGGCGCGCGAACGGGACGTATTGAAGGCACGCATTAAGGATATCGCCCGCGAAATGTTTGTGCGGGAGGGATATGAAGCGGTAACACTGGACAAAATCGCGACCGCCCTGGAATACACGCGCCCGGCGATCTACCGGTATTTCAAGGACAAGAACGACCTTCTGGCGGCAATTGTCCTGGAGGACATGGAGGACTTGCACGCGAAATTACTGCAATGCGTGCGCATCAAGGACCCACTCAAGCGCATGGTGGAGATGGCTAGAAGAAACACCGAGTGGGCTGTGGCCCACCCCAATCATTACCTGCTCTTTTATTCCCCGGCATGGAGGGCGGTGGAAGATGCCGTGCGCGCCGGAGAAGGCGTTCCCCCCGAACAAGAACCCCTCAGCGTGATGTTTAGAACAATCGCGGAACTCATAGCGTCCGGAAGGCTCAAAGCGGAGTACAACGACGCCTCTCTAGTTACGCGAACACTTTGGGCCGGGATGCACGGGGTCATAATGCTTGCGATCACCATGTCTGATTACGACAAAACACTGATCCACGAAAAGAAGAAGAGGTCAGTGCTGCAGTCCCTCGATGTCATGATTGGCGGCATGATGAAGGGAATGCTGAGAGACAAGCAGACAAGGTTCTCAAACAGCAAGGAGAATGAGGGATGAAAAACCTGATTCAACGCACGGAAACAGTCGCGACTTCGCCTATCGACTGGTTGGACTTCAAGCTCGGACTGCTGGTGGGGTGTGTGTTCGTGGTAACAAAATCAATCGTATTGTACCGGCCGGAGTGGCACTTTAACGCCTCTGAATCGCTGGTCTGTTTCTTCCTGACATTCGCCTGCATCCTCATTCGCGCGCACCGGCAGCCGGACAAACTTGAAGAATGGGGCATTACGACTCCGCTCTCCGCGCCGGCCATTCTTGTGGCATGCGCGTTGTTCGGAATCCTTATCCTGGGCCAGGCTATCAACAGAATTCGCCTTGCGGGAACACTGCCCATCAGTATGGCGATGGTCACCGGGTCGATTGAGTACATCTCCAGCGGCTTTACGCAGCAGTTTTTTCTGTGCTCCGTCGGTCTGGTCAGTCTCGGCAAAATGCGCTTTTTCCGAGGATCGCTGCGCCTGCCGTTGACCCTGGCCGCCTGCTTTGGCATCATGCATCTTTGGATACCGCTAATCGCCGCGTCCGAACGCTTCTGGCTCGAATTGGGTGGTGTGATAGTCAACGTCGGCCTCGGCTTTATTGCCAGCGCCTATTTCCTGCGTTTCCGCACCATGGTCCCCCTTACCATTATCCATGCCGTGCATTTCGGCATTGAACAAACCTGGATGAAAGACCTACAGTGAATAGCGCATATTTGGAAACCCAAGAACCCTATGTTGTCACAACGGCCGGCGAGTTGGAGCGGGAGAGCAAGTCCCGTCGCTTCAACGCAATCGAAGGCCTATCTCTTTATACCTTCGTACAGGCTGTCTTGTGGCTCGTGGCTTTTCCCCTGGGCCGCTACCTTGACATCGCATTCTTCAGGATATTTTCGGTCGTTCTGCTTGGTGCCTGCGTCGTTTACCAGCTGTTGGTGAGCCCCTTCCTTCACCGCGACACGCCGGAGTCCTGGGGGTTGGGCAACCCGTTCCGCCTATGG
>CAYXPO010000145.1:0-9549 GCA_964466925.1 uncultured Nitrospirales bacterium | reverse complement strand
GGTTAAGCGTGCTGCCGTCACAAGCACTGCATCGTCAATATTGATTGTCATTCGCATTCACGTAAATATGCGGGATTTATGCGCATGAGTCAACTTGCCCAGCGAAGGCAGGATTGTTTTGACGGCTCGCCAGGCGCCTCGGCCTGCTAAAGGTTCTGAATGTACGTTGTTGACGGATGCCCATGTTACGCATTATTCTCCTTGAAACATTTAATGGGAGTTTCGGCCATGAGTGATCTTGTATTGACCCGTCAGGAAGACCAGCTGTATTTTGTCACGTTGAACCGGGTGGATAAGCGCAATGCGCTGACCATGGAGATGACGGAGGAAATCGGCGCGGCGGTGGCGGCGGCGGGGGAGATTCCCTCGGTGCGCGCGGTGATCGTGGAGGCGAACGGCCCGATCTTTTCGGCGGGTATTGATCTCATGGCGCTGGCCGCCCTGCGCGCGGGGGCGGGCGATGAGCATCCGGGACGCTGGCTGCGGCGGATGGCGGAGCGCATGCAACGCGCGTTTCATCTTATCGAGAACACGGAATTGCCGGTTATCGGAGCGTTGCATGGGCGCGTCATCGGCCTGGGTCTCGAGCTTGCCCTGTCTTTCGATCTGCGGGTCGCGGCGGACGATCTCCAATTGAGCATTCCGGAAACCCGGCTCGGTCTCGTGGCGGATGTTGGCGGGACCACGCGCCTTTGCCGGGCCGTGGGCGCTTCGCGCGCGAAAGACCTGCTGATGACCGCGCGCACTGTCAGCGCCGAAGAAGCGCTGCAATGGGGCCTGGTAAACCGGGTGGCGCCGGCCGCGGAGGTGAAAAACGCCGCCATGGCCCTCGCGCGGGAGATCGCCAAGAACGCGCCGCTCGCGGTGGGCATGGCGAAGCTGGTGATTGATCAGGGCGCGGGTTCGGACAAGTTCACCCAGATGGCGATGGAACGCTGGGCGCAAAGCCAGCTCATCATGACCGAGGACATCGGCGAAGCCATGGCGGCCTTCATGGAGAAACGTCCCGCGCAATTCAAGGGCGCCTGATGACGGCCCGTCGGCGAAGCCGGGCGTGCGCGCGTATTCACCGTCCCCGAAACCATTTTCCGAATGGCGTTGTCTAAACGCCATACGAGAGAGATGAGAATAAAGGGACTTATCATGCACTATCTTCACGACGCGCAACTTGCCAATGTGGTCACATCGTATGCCACCTGCCTCGGCGGAATCCTTCCGATGCTCTTCCTCCTTATCCTCGGCGGCCAGCCCAAACGCTGGTTCTTCGTTTATGCCTGCGTGTTGATCACCGGCATCCCCACGGTCTGGCTCCATTCGATGGAAGGCAACCGCGTGGCTTCCTTCTTTGACACGGGCACCAACATCCTGCTGGCCTACGCCCTGGAGATTGCCGTATCCGGCGATTTCATGAAACCCCGGCCCCGCCGGCGGCTGATTGCCATTATGACCGTCCTGAATCTGATGGTCTGGGGCTGGCTGCTCCACGAAGTTTTCGCCGCGGAAAAAACGCCGCTGCTTACCTTCGGCGCCTTTGGCCAATTCTATGCCGGGGAAGTCGCCCTCATCCTGAATGCATGGGTGGTGGTGATCCTGCTGTGGGCCAACCTCAAACACCTCTCCCTGCGCGCGAAACGCCTGTTCTATCTCATCGTGGCCACCTTCTTCCTCGGCATGATTCTCGCCACCGCCGGCAACAGCTACATCAGCTTCGGCATTTTCCCCTGGCACGCCGCCTGGCACATCGTCGGCGCGTGCGGCTTCCTGACCCTGTTCCTGTTCAATCACGTCCGCTTTAACGAACCCCCGGAGGAACCGGCATGCTCACCCATTGCGTCTTTTTCTGGCTTCGAGAAGGCCTGAGCCCCGAACAACACCAAGCCTTTCGCGAAGGACTCGAAACGCTGCGCGGCATCGGGACCGTGAAAGCGCTCTATATCGGCACCCCCGCCCCGACGCCCCCCCGACCCATCATTGATGCCAGCTATACCTTTGGCTTGGCCGTGGTGTTTGAGGATAGGACCGGGCACGATATCTACCAGACACATCCACTCCACCAGGCCTTCCTGAAGAACTTCAGCCCCTGCTGGACCAAGGTGCAGATTTACGACTTCGACTAGCCCCTGGCCCATAACCCCTACGTTTGCTTTTTCCCGCATTTCTCCTGTACAATTCCCCGTGGCGTGTCCAACCAACTCTATGGACGCGTTTTTCCTTTACGATGGGCGGGTAGCTCAGGTGGTAGAGCATCGGACTTTTAATCCGGTGGCCGCGGGTTCGAGTCCCGCCCCGCCTACCATTTTTTCAGGGGAAGTGCCATGGTGGTGGTCTATGTGTTGCGAGGTGAAACGGGAAAGCGGTATATAGGAATTACCAACCATCTTCGACGGCGTTTACATGAACATGCCTGCCCGTCAAGTAATGTTCGACGGATTCTTGGAACCTTTCGCCTTATCCATACGGAAACATTCTCTGACCACGCATCTGCCCGTCAACGCGAGAAATTCCTGAAATCTGGTGAGGGTAGAGAATGGCTGGACCAATTAACGGAGGGGCCGCGGCCCGCCTCCGGCGGGTAAAGTTCGAGTTTTATCCGCCGAAGGCGGACCCGCCCCGCCTACCATTTTTTCAGGGGAAGTGCCATGGTGGTGGTCTATGTGTTGCGAGGTGAAACGGGAAAGCGGTATATAGGAATTACCAACCATCTTCGACGGCGTTTACATGAACATGCCTGCCCGTCAAGTAATGTTCGACGGATTCTTGGAACCTTTCGCCTTATCCATACGGAAACATTCTCTGACCACGCATCTGCCCGTCAACGCGAGAAATTCCTGAAATCTGGTGAGGGTAGAGAATGGCTGGACCAATTAACGGAGGGGCCGCGGCCCGCCTCCGGCGGGTAAAGTTCGAGTTTTATCCGCCGAAGGCGGACCCGCCCCGCCTACCAGTCTTCGTTCTTCGCTTCGCTCCGAACTACGCCTTGGCAAGCCATTTTTTCATATAGCGAAGAAAGAAGACTGTCGCGGCGTAGTTCCGCGTTGCGCGGAACGAAGCCGGACAATCCCCTCTTCAAATTCCGCAAAAAAATGATCACAGCATAGTTTCGTGCAACATGAAGTTTTGTGGGCGCTGTTCATACCGCAACTCGCACTGACATGCAAAACACAAGCGCGAAGCGGCGGTGTTTGTTTCTGTCTCTTCGAGACCACCGTGCCCACCAAACCCACCATTTTCGCACGGAGCCCTTCATCTTGAACAACAATACATCGAAAGAGTACTCTGCAGGTGCCGTAGTACAGAACAACTGAGCCGAGACGCGGGGGAGCGTTGATATGGGACACGAGAGACTAGGGCTTCTGCCGAAGACGCAGAAGTGGAGCAAGATAGTCACCAGGATTCAGTCTTCTTCTGGTGAAGTGGGCGCCACTCCTGACATCGTCGCCGCTACCGCAAAGGCTGTCGAGACGAGATTCAGAGACCTCGGGCTGGACCCTGCGGTGCGGGAGAGTTTTGCCTTCCTCGTTGCGCTCTCAATGGCGTCAAGAGCCGACAACCCCCGCTCCGCATTGAAGGAAATGGGGTTCTCACTGTCCGGTGATGCAACCCCGCTCAACATCGCCCGCCTGCTTCACGAGCGGGTGAGAGCGAAGAATGGGTCACAGGAGTACGCGCAACTTGCGCGGTCGGCTACCCTCGAGGCTGTTGGCGAATTCTTTGAGCAGCGGAGCAAGCAAGGGGATCTCTTCTCCAGAGGGACTGCCTTCGATGTCTGGCGTGGTGCGAGCAACGGCGCTGGATTCTGCGAGTTGGCGCGTCAGTTCTTCGCCTGCCTCACGAAAGGCCATTTGGAGTATTTCCTTGAACGCGAGGCATCGGCGGTTTTACCCACACTTCACGCGCGTGAACAATTCAAGCAGAACCTGGAACGATACGTTGATGACATTTCCCGTCACAGCTTTGAGACGGCGAAAATCACACAATCCTTCGCGGCGGGCTGGTACAACAAGCACGCGCAGGATAGCCTTCCCACTGCGCAGCAAATCAGGTCTTTTCTGCGGGTCGCCTGCAACAAGATTCGCGACTCCCTGAGCAGGGAGGCCGCAGCATGAGCAAGGCACCTCCAGCCTTTCGCGTCATCTGCAACGGGGCAAAGCCAACGCTGAGACGGCGCAAGAATCAGACGGAGATCGTCCTGGAGTGGCGGGACGGACAGAAGCACGCGAAGAACGTGAAGTTGGGCTTGACGGAGTTTGTTGAGCATGTCGTTCACTTGTCGGCCCGCCTTCTCGACCTGCTCGAAATTGCGGCCTACGTCTTCTGTGCCGACAGAATGTGTCCCAGGGGGAGAAGAAATCAGGTGGAGTTCCACAACTGGTCGCGTTCACTGGAACTGCACATCAAAGTCCGAGACTCCGAGTTTTGGAACTCCGTGACGGTCCAAGAAGCCCTGAAGGAGGCCCTGTGTTGGATGACCGGAGACAGGGAATGGGCATTCCGGTTCTATCCTGGCCACCACACGCCGCAAGCTCATCTGTTTGACATGGAGGGTTGTCAGGTTGGGCACCCCGGTCACGCCAGAGTACTTCTGTTTTCAGGTGGTCTTGACTCTCTCGCAGGAGCAGTGGAGGTGTTGGAGAAGACGTCAGACAAGGTGTGCCTCGTGAGTCATCGTTCCCAAACGGGAACGATCAAGACCCAGAAGGCGCTCTTCGATGCCCTCGAACAGAGGTACCCGAATCGAGTAATTCCGTACCCTTTTGCCTGTACCTTGTCTCACCTGAAAGCGCCGGAAGAGAGTCAGAGGACTCGTGCCTTCCTGTACTTCTCCATCGGTGTTGCAGTGTCCAGTGCGCTCTCCGAAACGGAATTCAGTGTTTTCGAGAATGGCGTCACCGCGCTCAACTTCCCGAAGAGACGCGACATGATGAATGCGCGAGCGAGTCGCACCGCGCACCCGAGAACCCTCGTGCTCCTCAGAACCCTCTTCTCGCTCGTGAAAGGTAACCCCGTTGGAATCTCGGCCCCCTTTATGTTCAAGACAAAGACGGAAATGTTCGAGATTTTCAGGTCGAGCAAGAGCGCTGACCTCATCAATAGCAGTACTTCCTGCAGCCGAACCTACCAGACAATGGGCGAGGCAACACACTGCGGCAGATGTTCGCAGTGCATTGACCGGAGATTCGCTGCCTATGCCTCCGAAAGCGAATCTCAGGAAGAAGGCGGGATATACGCATTCGACTTCCTCCAGGATTCCGTCACGGACGGTGAAACAAAGACAGTGCTTATAGATTTCCTTCGACAAGCTAAAGATTTTGCCAAGTGGACGGTTGACTGTTTTGAGAGGGAAATGCTCGAACCCCTAGCAGACGTGGTTGACTGTGTGGGCACGAACGACCCGTCAGAGGCTGTTCAGAAGGTTTTCGATGTGTGTCACCGGCACGGGCTTTCTGTGTACAAGGCAATCAAGCGAATGGACCTGTTGCACAGAGACCCCTACCGGAAGCTGAAGAGTTTCCAGGTGACCGGGGTGATTTTTGACGTGACCGTCCGTTTCTGTGAGCGGCACATCAGTTGGCGGAGCCGGACCCAGGACCAGAGGGTGCAGACGGCGAGAAGCGGGGTGCGGAATATCGCGGAAGGAAGCCAGGCCAGCGGCACATCGCGGTAGCCAGTGAACCCCATAACCGCCAGATTGCGGGGCAAGCCAAGGCCTTCGAATAAAATGGCGGTTTCACCGAGCGCCTGTATCATTATCGGAAGAACAAGAAAGACACCGGATGCGTTCTGCTTTCAAAGGAGCGGGCCATGGCCTACTGCAATCCGCAGAATTGCCCGTAATGACAAGCCTTTTCGCGCTGTGGCAAACCGTGACATTGAAAAAGAAATGGTACCGGGGCAGGGGGTCGAACCCTGGACCTCTAGATCCACAATCTAGCGCTCTAACCAGACTGAGCTACCCCGGCACAAACGGGAAACGGCCCCGCCCTGATGGGGAGAGGCGCATTCATTAGTATAAGATATATACACGGGATTATGCAACTTGTGTATAATGGGCGGGCTTGCGGCAGGCCGTGTAAAGGCGCCTTTTCGGCATACAGGATGCCCGGATAACGATGAAAAGGAGAATAGTTCTCATGGATACCACCTCCAACCGGCGGCGATTTATTAAAAACACGTTGAGCCTTTCCGCCATGGCGGCACTCGGCGCAGGAAGCGCCCGTGCCAAGGAGGAGGGTGGCCTGCCGGAAGCCGCCCCGGATATTGCGATAAACACCGGCACGCTGCCGCAGGGCAAAATAGGGAACCTGTCGATCAGCCGCTTCCTCCTGGGCGGAAACCTGCTCACCCATTTCACGCACAGCCGCGACCTGATGTACGTATACAAGCTTGCGGAGCATTACAACACGCATGATCGCATTCTGGACACGCTCGCGCTGGCGGAGCGCCATGGCATCAACACGGTCGCGATCCATACGGTGCCCCAACTGGAACTGATGATCCGGCACCATCGCGAACGGGGCGGGAAGATGCAGTGGATTGTATGCTGCACGGCGAAGCCGGAAACGGAGTGGGAGGCCTATGTCAAACAAGTGGATATGCTCATCAACCTGAAGGTCAGCGCCATTTACCTTTGGGGGGTTACGGCGGACCGTCTGGTGAATGACGGGCGGATGGATGTGGTGGCCAAGGCCGTGGAATTGGTGAAGCAGCGCGGACTGCCTTCCGGGGTGGGCGGACATGATCTCCGTGTCATCAAGGACTGCGAAAAGAATACTATCCCGGCGGATTTCTACATCAAGACCTTTCATCATCACAATTATCCCACCGCGCCCCGTCCCGAGGAACTTACCGAACCCATTCGGGAAGTGCCGGGCTATTGGTGTCTCAATCCGCAGGAAACCATCGAGGTGATGAAGACGGTGGAGAAACCCTGGTTTGCCTTCAAAGTGATGGCGGCGGGCGCCATTCCCCCGCGGGACGCCTTCACGTATGCGTTTCAGAACGGCGCGGATCACATCCTCGCGGGCATGTTCGATTTTGAAATCGAGGAAGACATGGCCATCGGGCGCGAAGTGCTGGCCGACATCAAGCGCGAACGCCCCTGGCGCAGTTAAGAGGAGGATTGTGCGGGATGAGGCACTTTTACCTCTGCGTCTTCATGGTGGCCGCCTTGGCCATCGCCCTGCATGCTTTTGCGGCGGATACTCCCGCAGAACAACCCCGTCATCCGTTTTTCGCCTTTTGCATGGATACGCACGACAGCCTGAAGCGCACCCTGCCGCAACAGGCGGCGTTGCTCAAGGAACTGGGCTATGACGGCGCGGGCCATCTGTGGCTGGACAACCTCGAAGAACGCCTCCGCACACTGGACGCCGCAGGGCTGAAATTGTTTCAGGTATATCTGCAGGTGAATATTGCGGCGAAAGACGCCCCCTACGACGCGCGGCTGGATGGCGCCCTGCCCCTGCTCAAGGGACGCGGTGTCATGCTTGCCTTGCTAATGGCCGGCCTGCCGCCGTCGGACCAGAAGGGCGATCCGCGCGCCGTGGAACTCATTCGTGAAATCGCGGACAAGGCCCGTCCTTTTGACGTGCGCGTGGCGCTGTATCCCCATTCCAACGACTGGCTGGAAAAAGTCGAGGATGCGATCCGGCTCGCAAAAAAAGTGGAACGCCCCAATGTGGGCGTCATGTTCAACCTGTGCCATTGGCTCAAGGTGGACAAGGAAGAGAACCTGAAGCCGCTGCTCACCGCCGCCATGCCCTATTTATATGCCGTGAGTCTTCACGGCGCGGATCGCGCTGTGGACATCCAGGCGGGCAAAGGCAACTGGATTCAACCCCTGGACAGCGGCTCGTTCGACATGCGCGGGTTTCTTGCCACCCTCGATGCGCTCGGCTACCGGGGGCCCATCGGCCTGCAATGTTACGGCATCGAGGGCGATGCCCGCGATCATCTCGCGCGGTCCATCGGCGCCTGGCGCGCGCTCACCGCACCCAAACCGGCGGCTCAATGAGGAGACGCGCCGGGGGGCTCGGCATCCTTGGGCAACAACGCCAGGATGCGCGTTTGGCCGGTGGGCAGGGCCATAGAAACTTCCACGGCGCCGTCCGTCCGTTGAAAAGCGGCCGGAGCATTGTCCGCCAGGTCAAGCATGCGGTCTATTGAAAAGGGCAGGGCGCTCAAGCGGATGTTGGTTTCCGGAACAGCGGCTTCATGATTGATGACAAACAGGAATCCCTCCCGGCTGTTGGCGCGCAGGGAGGCCTCGATATCCGCATTGGAAGAATAAACATGCGGCTGAATGCCGGTTTTCCGCAGGCACGTGGACAACAAAGCGCGCAACGCTTCGCGCGCGCCTGCGTTGTCGTCCTGCCAGGTTTTGAAATAGGTGTCTTGAAGGCAGAATCCCAAGAGATACGAGTTGCCATTTTCAACCGCGCGGTGCATCAAGGCGGGCGCGCCTGAAGCAAGGCGGCCGAGCACATTCGCCGTGGCGATGGTGCACGCGCGCGGGCTGGCAATCGGAACATCCACACGAACATCCAGTTCACCGGTTTTGATCACATCGGAGAGGTATTGGGATTCATCCGGGGCGTTTTCGGGCCGGGAAAACCAATAGGGCGCGCTTGTTTTATACGGCACCCAGCATCCCGTCCGGCGGATGCGGTCCGTGGCCGCCTGGGTGACCCCGAACACCGACTTCATGGTTTCCATCGGCTGCCGGAATTCATCCAGTTGCGGCACACAATCGGCAATAACAATTCCGCCCCGGCGCACGAACGCGGCAATGTGTTCCGCCACCGCGTTGGGAAGCATTTTCACGTCAAACAACACCAGGATGGAGTAGCCATCGAGCCGGTCATCGGTGATTTGCTCTTCGTGCAGCAGGTCGAGTTCGCCGAACGCCCGGAGAAACAATTCATAGGACAACCCCACATTAAAATACTCTTCCTGGAGTTGGAGGTACTGGGTCCGGGGAAAGAGCATGCACGCGTTGGCCTTGACCTTCGGCGCGTCCAATACACGGCCCTGTGTCTTCTGAATCAAGCGGAGTCCTTCGCCAAAGGATTCCCAGTGTCGGGCATCCACGGGAATCTTGTAGCCGGTGAGCAGATAGTTGGCGCCGGCGGCCACGGCCGTCGTGCTCATTTCACGTTCCGACCAATGCATGGCCTGAAGTTCCGGGCACAGATACGCCGCGAACCAGGCGGGATTGTAGGTGCCCACCCAAAAGCCCAACTCCTTGGCATGGTGGGAGGTCAGGTTCCGCATGTGCGCGAATGCGTAATGGATTTGGCTGACGCGCGGCTTGGGCAGCCGTGAACATTCACCATACCGGAAATCGAACATCATATAGGGATACATATCGAAGACAAACATATCGGCGAAATCGCCGCCCCAGTGAAAAACATCATCAATGGCGATTTCCGCGTTCGAGCCAACCCCCGCGCCAAAGGTATTGTGGCTGTCGTGCGTCAGGGTGACTTTCGGACGCGGAAGAATCTCCTTGATGATCGGATAGACCTGCCGCCAGCCATCCGGAAACTT
>CAYXPO010000144.1:0-9585 GCA_964466925.1 uncultured Nitrospirales bacterium | reverse complement strand
CGCGCCGGCGAACAAAGATTCAAGACCTTCCTGCTCGATTCTGGGACGCCAATAGTTGAACAAAGCCGCGCCTTCGCCTATCCTCGCCCCGGCCGTCATGGCAAGGGCCACGGCGGCCACGCGGTCTTCCTGGGCATCAAAGGCCGGATCACTGTAAAGTCCCGCTGGAATCAGCACCACTTCCTTTTGATGGCGTAATGACGCCTTCACCACCGCGGCCGCGTTGATGGTGGTTCCCATGTAAATCTCCGCCGCGCCCCAGGCGGAAATCATTCGTTGCACGCCCGTGGTGGTGGTGAATACCACGCGCCGCCCCCAGGCGGCTGAAGTCTCGCGCGGGCTGTTGCCGTAATCAAACCCCTCCGGCGGAAGACCTCCGCGCTCACCGAACAACAAGGCATCCGGCCACTGCTTCTTTGCCTCGAATGCGTCCTTCACCGCGCCGGCCACCAGAAGTTCCGCCGCGCCATGATGCAGCAGCATGGCCGCCGTCGCGCTGGCGCGCAAGGCATCCACCACCACGGCCACACACCCATGTTCCACCGCGAAACGGCATCCCGCCTCGCCCTCGATTATATGCCAGTACATACTTTTTCCTTATTTTACTTCCACGAGACTATAGTACCATGTTGTAATCGGTTAAGGCTTCTGAAAATTGTGTCATGGCGTGATGACCGTTACAATGCCATTCCACACAGGAATATGTGATATTGATATGCGATTGACCCGCCGTCAGTTTTTATGGACCCTGGGGGCTTTGGGCACCGGGGCGTATGCGCAATCCACAATGCCCGCGCCCGCGGATGCGGACCGTTTCACGGTGGCGGCGCTGAATGATATTCATATTTTGGATGCCGCCGGCGGTGACTTGCTTAAACGCGCGGTCGAACGCATTAACGGTATCCCCGAACTGCGCTTTTCCCTGGTCCTGGGTGATCTTGCCTCCGGTGGGAAACGCGAAGAACTGGCGCTGGCCAAACAGTGCCTGGAGGCGCTGAAGAAGCCCTGTTTTGTGATCCCGGGGAACCATGACGTCGCGCCGAAGGAAAAAGACCCCTATGGGAATTTTTTGGAACTATTCGGCAGGAAACAGTGGACCCATCGGGAAGGAGGTTGGTTGTTCATCGGCCTGGACTCGTGTGTGGGCACGGCCAGCGACATCACCTTGCCGCCGGAGCGCATGGCTTGGCTGAAAGAGCAACTTCCCAAGGACGCCCCCGCCATACCGATTGCCCTGTGCTGCCATCACCCGCTCAATCCGCGCACAAAGTATCGCATTCAAAACGCCGAGGAAATTCTCGGTCTTTTCAAAGGGTTTAATCTCAAAGTGGTGATGTCCGGGCATTGGCATGGCAACCAAGTGGAAGAGAAGGACGGTATTTTGTTCGTCACCACGGCCTGTTGCAGCACCACCCGTAACAATTTCGACAATACGTCCGCCAAAGGTTTCCGGCTATTCCACCTGGAGGGCGGTACAGTCAAAACGGAATTCGTTGAAGTTTAACTTGCTAAGAAAGCCTTTCGCCGCTCATTCCCAAGTTGCACTTGTCCAAAAAGTTTTACTTTGAAATGTGAAGGGCTTTCTTCTCTGAATCGCCGTGCTTACCGGCGGCCCTCATCAATCAGGCCGCACGCGGACAGCCCGCGCACGCGGGTTTTCTTACGGTGTTTGAACATCGCATCCACCGTTTCCTCGATGGAACGCGGGGAAGCTTTGTCCGCCGGAACCAGCGTTGCCATGGGAATGCCATGCTTCGTGATGATGACCCGTTCGCCTTTTGCGACGCGCCGCAATAATCCTGATAACTGATTTCGTGCCTTGTCAACGCCCACGGTAACCATGCTTTCAGCCCTTGTTTTCTGCCTGTTAATTAGCCTAATACAGAGGAGGCGGTTTGTCAAGAAGGTTCTTTGAATTATCGCCGGTTTGATGTTATTGTGCGGCGGACGCCGGGAAAGTGTCCTCTGATGCGCCGGTGGCGCCAATGTTAAATAGCCTTGACAGAAAAAGGAAACCATCGGATGCGAACATGGCTGTTTTCAATGAGTTTCTTGATTGTTGTTGCGTTTTGGGCCGGGGCGCAGGAGGGTGTTGCCGTGAAGGGAAAAGATGAACTGGCCCAGCCCAGGCTGCGGCTGCACCTGGGGGGCGAAACCGGCGCCCGGATGGACGCCATTTTGCATAACTGGCTGCTCACCACGCCGGACGCCAATCCCGGCATTCTCGAGATGATGCGCCTCCGGGACCGCAAGCCGCCTTATGAAGACCCCGTGCCTTGGGCCGGCGAATTCATCGGCAAATATCTCACGTCCTGCGTATTGATCCACCGGATGACGGACGACCCGGCGCTGGAAACCCTGATACAACAAGTGATGGCGGAACTGATTTCCACCCAGGCGCATGACGGCTACCTGGGGCCGTTTCCCGATAAACACCTCTTGGACCGCTGGGATTTATGGGGCCATTACCATTGCATGCTCGCGATGTATTTGTGGTATCGTGACACGGGGGACCGCGCCGCGCTCAATGCCGCGTTGCGCGCCGCCGATTTAATGTGCACCACTTTCCTGGACACCGGAAAACGGGTGCACGACGCGGGCTCGCACGAAATGAACATGGCGGTGATCCATGTGCTGGGCCTGCTCTACCGCGAGACGGGAAAAGAACCCTATTTCCGGCTTATGAAGGAAATAGAGAAGGATTGGGAAAAGCCGCCCGCCGGCGATTACTACCGTCAGGCATTAACCGGCATTCCCTATTACCTCACTCCAAAGCCGCGCTGGGAAAGCCTGCACCCCATGCTGGGCCTCGGCGAACTCTACCGCATTACCGGCGATGAGACCTACAAACAGGCCTTGTTGCATTGGTGGAGAAGCATCTATGCCACGGACGTGCACAATTCCGGAAGTTTTTCCACCAACGAACAGGCGGTGGGGAATCCCTTCCAATCGGGATCCATCGAAACCTGCTGCACCGTTGCCTGGATCGCGCTGAGTGTCGAAGCGCTGCGTCTTTCCTCGGACAGCACGATTGCCGACGCCATCGAACGCGCCACCTGGAATGCCGTGTTAGGGTATGAACACCCCAGCGGACGCTGGTGCACCTACGACACCCCGATGAGCGGAAAACGGCTCGCCTCCGCCCATGCCATTGTGTTCCAGTCGCGTCCCGGCACCCCGGAATTGAACTGCTGTTCGGTGAATGGCCCCCGCGGCCTTGGATTCATCAGCGATTGGGCCGTTTTGGGCGATGGCAGGGGCTTGTACCTCAATTATTACGGTCCGTGCACACTGGAGGCCACGATGGAGGATGGCACGAAATGGGCCTTCATCGAGGATACGCGGTACCCCGCGCAAGGAACCATCCGGATCACGGTGCATCCCGGCAATGAAACCACGCTTCCGATCTATCTGCGTATCCCGTCTTGGTCCAAAGAAACCCAGGTGCGGATCAACGGAACGGCGGTTTCTGACGTCCAACCGGGAAGATATTTGGCGGTGGACCGTGCCTGGAAAGCAGGGGATGTGATTGAACTCTCGCTTGATATGCATGTGTGGGCCATCCGCGGTGATCAGAATGTCCAGTTCAACACCTCCTTGTTCTATGGTCCGATTCTGCTCACCTACGATCAAAAATACAACAGTTTCGAGCCGGATCACCTTCCGGAAGTGGACCTCCAAAACCTCGAACTCACGCCTGTTTCATGCGAAACACGCTTCAAACCCATTGTGCTCTTTGCCGCAAACACCAAGGAAGCTGAAAAATTTGTTCTGGTGGATTTCGCCACGGCGGGCGCATATGGCACCGCGTACAAGTCATGGTTGCCGGTCAAAAACGCCCCGCCCGCGCCCTTCCATCTCAAGTATCCCGAAACCAGTGCCCGCCTGCCCTTGGAAGAGGTGTTCATGATGTGGAATGACGGAGAACCCGGTTCCACCTACGAATTGCGCATCGCCAAGGATTCGGCCTTTTCCGAGGTGATGGTCCATGAGGAAAAACTAGACGATTCCGAGTACATCTGCGCGGCGAACCTGGAACCCGGCGTCACGTATTTCTGGCAGGTGACCGCGCATAAGGGCGGGCAATCCATTGACAGTGCGAACGGCCCGTTTGAATTCACACTCGACCCCGGCGTGCCCACCAGCCTGAAGGGGACCGTGCTGAGCGCTTCCCTGGCCGGGACGGCTGAGCCGCAAACGGGCAAACTTTTGACGGGCGAAAACGTCGCACCGGCCCCCAATCAAAACAAAGAAGAAAACAGTGCGTTATATTTCAATGGCGAGAACTCGAAACTGGTCTATGACGCGCCCCAGTTCCCGCTGCGCACCTACACCTTCAGCGCTTGGTTTCAACCCCAAGGACTGGAGGCCGATGGAAAACGCTGGCATCATATTTTCTCCGCATGGTGCGCGGGGTTGAATGATCCGCTGCGCGTATCGGTTCAGGATGGGCAACTTGTGGTCAATATCGAGCAGCCAACAGGCGGATATCATTTGTCCGGCGGGGGGGTGAAAAACGGAGAATGGACCCATGTGGCCGTGGTCAAACGGTTTTCGGAACTCCTCCTTTATGTGAATGGCAAAAAAACGGGCGCTGCCTCCGTTCCGGCCTGTTTGCAGTCCGGCGCGCGAAATCTCGGAATCGGCTGTAATCCCAATTATGGCGAGCTTGAGGGATTCAAGGGCGCCATAGCCAGCGTGCTCTTTACCCGTGAAGCGCTGGATGAGGATGCCATCCAAATAATGAGCAAACGCTGACCTGCATTTCCCGCCCAGCTTGGCGGATAAACCTCGCTGCAGGGAGCGGATTTGAGAGTGGGGGAGGAGGCGGCGCCGTCCCCTCAGAGCTTTATCCCCAGGGCGATCCGCAACACATCGTTCATCCGCGACACGTAATGCACCTTAATCTTGTTCCGTATCGCCGCCGGGATTTCCTCCAGGTCATTCTTGCAGCGCTCCGGAAGAATCACCTGCCGGATGCCCGCGCGCGCGGCCGCCAGTACTTTTTCCTTTACACCGCCCACGGGAAGCACATTGCCCCGCAGGGTGATCTCGCCGGTCATGGCAAGATTTCCCTTCACCCGTTTTTTCGTGAGCAGGGACGCGATGGCGGTGAGCATGGTCACTCCGGCGCTCGGACCGTCCTTCGGCACCGCCCCGGCCGGCACATGCACATGAATGTCAAATTCAGAAAAGGCTTTTGGTTCAACACCCAGCTTGTCCGCGTTCGCCCGCAGGAAACTGAGCGCCGCCTGGGCCGACTCCTTCATGACGTCGCCCAACTGCCCCGTGAGAATCAGGTTGCCTTTGCCCGCCATGCGGGTCGCTTCGATGAAGAGAATGTCCCCGCCCACTGCCGTCCAGGCCAGTCCAATGACCACCCCCGGCATGCGCGTGCGCTCCGCGGTGTCGTAAAAAATCTTGGGATTCCCCAGGTATTCCGGCAAGTTCTTCGGCGCGATACGAAGCGGCGTGCGCCGTCCCCCCGCAAATTTCCGCGCCCCGCCCCGGCATACATGCGCGATCTCGCGTTCCAGATTGCGCACGCCCGCTTCCCGGGTATACCCGGCCACAATCGCCCGCAGCGAGGCCATGTCCATCCGCAGTTTGTGGGCGTTCAGGCCGTGTTCCTCAAGCTGGCGCGGCACGAGGTATTTCTTCGCAATATGCAATTTCTCTTCCAGGGTATAGCCCGGAATTTCGATGATCTCCATGCGGTCCCGCAGCGCCCACGGGATGGTGTCCAATACATTCGCCGTGGCGATAAACATCACCTTCGACAGATCAAACGAAACATTCAGGTAATTGTCCATGAAACTATGGTTCTGTGCGGGATCAAGCACTTCGAGCAGCGCCGATGACGGATCGCCCCGGAAATCATTCCCCACCTTGTCAATTTCATCCAGCATGAACACGGGGTTGTTCGACCCCGCCTTGCGGATGCCCTGAATGATGCGTCCCGGCATCGCCCCCACATACGTTTTGCGGTGCCCGCGTATTTCCGCCTCATCGTGCATCCCGCCCAGCGCCATGCGCACAAATCCCCGGCCCAAAGCCCGCGCGATGGACTTGCCCAGCGAGGTTTTGCCCACGCCCGGCGGCCCCTGAAAACACAAAATGGGCCCGTGCGCATCCGGTTTGAGTTTCCGCACGGCCAAGTATTCCAGAATGCGCCGCTTCACTTTTTCCAACCCGTAATGGTCTTCATTCAAAATGGTTTCGGCGTTTTGAATATCCAGGCGGTCTTCCGTTGATTTGTTCCAGGGCAGTTCGAGCAGAATATCGAGATAGGTGACAACGACCGAGTATTCGCCGCTCGATTCGTGCATCCGCGCCAAACGGTCCACTTCCCGCAGCGCCTCTTTCTTCACCTCCTCCGGGAAATTGGCCGCCTCGACTTTTTTCCGGTATTCCTCCGCCTCCGCGCGCTGGCCCTCGCCCATGCCCAATTCATCCTGGATCGCTTTCATCTGCTGCCGCAGGAAAAACTCCCGCTGCCCCTTTTCAATGGATTCCCGCACCTCCTGATGAATCTTGCTGGAGGCCTTCAGCATCTCAATCTCCCGCTCCAGAAGGTGCATCAGCCGCATCAGCCGCGCTTTTACATCGAGCGTTTCCAAGAGTTTTTGCTTTTCCTCTATCGGAAACGAAAGATTGCTGGCCACCAGGTCCGCCAGGAAACTCGGATTGTCTATATTGTCAATTATGTTTTGCGCCCCGTCCGGAATCGCCGGATGCAATTGAATCAGCGTGGTCATTTGCATCTTGACCGTCCGGGCCAGCGGTTCCAGTGTGTCCGGGTCGTGGGCGATATCCTCCAGCGGCTTGACCCGCACCACAAAATACGGATCACGCCGGATCAAGCCCGCCACGCTGAAACGTTTCAACGATTGCGTCACCACCTCCAGCTTGCCGTCGGGCGTGGGCTGCATTTGCAGAATGCGCGCAATGCACCCAATCTCATACGCATCGCTCAATTGACGCCCTTCAGAATCGCCCGAACGCTGCGCCACCAACGCCAACAGCCGGTGCCCCTTGATGGAATCCTCGATGAGCAGCCGTTCCTCCTTGGTCGTCAGGCGAAACGGCACCAGCGACATGGGGAACACCACTTGCCCGCCGAGCATCAGCAACGGCAGGGAGTCTGGAAAATCCATGCCTGTCTGCGCCGGCAGTTGTTTCGGTTCGCCATTTTCACTCATACATCAGACCTCACGGGTTGCATCATGCTCCAAGTATACCTTGGGACGAAAAAATCATGCAAAAGCCAAGGGGCGGAAAGCGCACGCGAAAAGGACGGAGCCGGGTATGCGCCCCAATCGTTCACGGCAAATCCCCCTTCGGCGGATTGTTCGGGCCACTCTGAGCCTCCCCTCCTCCTACTATATTGTCCCCTGCCCGCTACGTTTTTATTGTCTTTGGTGTCCCTTATGCCCTTATGGTCTTTATCTTTTTGCCGCTTACCGCGCCACCGACCGCGTAAACACCACATTCACCCCCGTGCCGCGGAAATTCTCCACTAAACACGCCCCGGATCGAATCGGCGGCTTCACCTGTTTCTGATAGAGTTCGTGAAGCAACTCCGGGATCAGCGGCTTGACCAGCGGCGCGGAGGTGCGCACCGGCACATAGGGCAATTCCCGCGATGCTGTCTTCACCACCGCCGTCACCACGCGCTTGGGTTCCAGCAGTTCCTCGCGCCCATATTCCACCCCCCGGTCGCATTTGTTGCCGGTGACCTCCACCGCCGCATCCTTTTTGCTCGTGCATAGCAGATGGCAGCCGTTCGGGCAGCCGAGGCAAATGATTTCCTGTTCCGTGGCCGTTGTCATTCCAATGCAATCTCCAAGGACGCGGGTTCGCCTTCCAGCGCGGGCAATTCACCGCCGCGCATCTTGAAATAGATCATTTCCGCGGGTTTGACGTGCTGCACGGTCTTTTTCTTGATCACCGCGCCCTGCCGCTTGATCAGCAAGGTTCCCCGATCTTTCACAATGATGGATCGCAGCGAGAAATGGGTGTCACGGCCCGGCACATACCGGTGCGGCACCACGTACCGCACATTGGCCCCCGCCGTCACCGCGCCCTGTTTTTCCTCGCCGATCCGGCCGCGCAGATAATCCACCACATATTCGCCGCACCGCGTGGATTCGTCCGCCACAAAGTCCACCAGATCATGAACATGCAGCACATTGCCGCAGGCGAACACGCCCTCGGCGCTCGTCATCAGGTGCGCATCCACCTTGGGCCCGCTGGTATCGTGGCCGATGACCACCCCCGCCTTTTTGCTCAACTCGTTTTCGGGAATCAACCCCACCGAAAGCAGCACTGTATCGCATTCCACCCGGAAGCTTTTCGACGGTTCCGGGGTGCCGCCTTCCAGCGGCGTAATCGTCACCGCTTCCACGCGGTCTTTCCCTTCAATGCGCGATACGATATGGCTGAGGTACAAGGGAATATTGAAATCGTGGAGGCATTGCACAATGTTGCGCGTGATCCCGGACGGATGCGGCAGGATTTCCACCACCGCGAGCACCTTTGCGCCCACCCACGACAACCGCCGCGCCATAATCAATCCGATGTCGCCGGAGCCGATAATTACAATCCGCTTGCCCGGCACGTATCCGTCCACGTTAATCAGCCGCTGGGCCAGGCCCGCCGTGAAAATGCCCGCGGGCCGCGTCCCGGGAATTCCGATATTGCCCCGGTTGCGTTCGCGGCACCCCATCGCCAGCACCACCGCCCGCGCGGTGAACTGCATCACACCCTGCTCCGAATTGCAGGCCGTCAGCGTCTTGGTCCCGTTGGAAACCGAAAAATCCATCACCGTTGTGTTCAGGAAGATATCAATGCCCGCGGCGATGACCTTTTCCGCCAGACGCTCCGCGAATTCCGGCCCGGTGAGTTCCTGCTTGAACCAATGCAGGCCGAAACCATTATGGATGCACTGCATCAGGATGCCGCCCAGGTGATCCTCGCGGTCCACCAAGGCCACGCGGAAGCCGCCTTCCGCGATGCGCAACGCCGCCGCCATGCCGGCCGCGCCCGCCCCGATGACTATCGCCTCGTATTCCAACTCATGCATACGCTTGACTTCTTCTTATGGTTCGGCGAAACTCACACCACGGAGTCCACCGGTATTTTGCCCAGCAGCAAGCGGCTGCCGCCGCCGCGTTTCGTAATCTCTTCCATGGGTATCCCGGTTTCCCGGGCTATGATCTTCATCACGCGGTACGAGCAGAATCCGCCCTGGCACCGGCCCATCCCCGCGCGCGTGTAAAACTTGATGCCGTCCAGGGTCGTGTGCCCCTTGCGAATCGCCTCAACAATCTCCGCCTCCGACACCGACTCGCACCGGCACACCATGTGCCCGTACATGGGATCTTCCTTGACTTTTTCATCCAACGCCGCCGGTCCCAGATTCCGCACGCATGTCTCCTGCGGTAAAAACGGATCGTATTCGGTCTTTTCCGTTAGCCGCAGGCCGTCCTGCTTCAGCAGGTCCTTGACATATTCCCCGATGGCGGGCGAGGCCGTCAGCCCCGGCGATTGAATGCCCGCCGCCTGGATGAAATGCGGCGCCGC
>CAYXPO010000143.1:5785-9613 GCA_964466925.1 uncultured Nitrospirales bacterium | reverse complement strand
GTTTTCCGCCGAGAGGCCGCCCCAGCCGCTGCAATTCTCATGCGCCAGGATGATCCCTTCGTTTTCCGCGATTCGCGCCATTTCCTTCATCCGCCGGATGGCTTCTTTCCGCCATTCCGGCTCCGGGAGCGGACTTTGGGGATCGTTTGGATAGCTCATGACCCGGATGAACGGGGTTCCAAAGCGTTTCATGCGCGGAATCGCCCCCCGCAAATCCTCCAAGTCAATATTCGGGTCGCAGGTGATGGGCCGCGCCCAATTCGCGATGGCGCTCCCGAAACAGGACACCTTCATCCCCGCTTCGGTGACCTTGCGGTAGACCTCGTCAAAAACCTCGTCGGGAACCTGTGTGAGGTTCGTTCCATTCACCAACCGGAGTTCCAAATGCGTCCACCCCAATTCCCGGTGTGCTTTGATTTGCGTGTCAATCGCCTGGCCGGCCTCATCGCTGATACCCGAAAAAAACATGCTCGCTTCCTTCACACGTAGTTTCGCCACATTCTCAGGGTATTCTACACGATCCCCCCGAAACGATGCGATACAACAGCCCCCCCGGCGCAGGGACTATTTCCCCGTTCGTCAATGTTTCCTTGGAAAAAGGACCAGGAAGTGTTCATGAGTGCCTGGAGTTTTACGATAACCTTCGGCGTGCTGGCGGCCGCCTGTGCCGGTCCCTCCGCCTCCCCACAGGAGAATGGCATGCGATACAACCCGTTAACTCCGGAAGAAGAGCGCGTGATCCTTTACAAAGGCACGGAATACCCCTTCTCCGGCGCATATACGAACAACACCGAAGCGGGCACGTACCTCTGTAAGCGGTGCAATGCCCCCCTTTACCGATCAGAAGACAAGTTTGATTCCCATTGCGGCTGGCCCAGTTTCGACGACGAACTTCCCGGCGCGGTGAAACGGCAACCCGATCCGGACGGACGGCGCACGGAAATTACCTGCGCCCGGTGCGGGGCGCATCTCGGCCATGTGTTCACCGGGGAAAGGCACACGGAAAAAAATGTGCGTCATTGTGTAAACTCGATTTCCCTGGTCTTCGTTCCGGCGGAGCGCCCAACCGTCTTTCAGACCGCCTATTTTGGCGGAGGCTGTTTCTGGGGGGTTGAACATCTCCTGAAAAAGGCCGAAGGCGTGCTCGCCACCCGCGTGGGCTACATGGGCGGTTATACCGCTTCCCCCGCGTACAAGGAGGTGTGCACGGGAAACACCGGCCATGCCGAAACCGTTGAAGTGCGTTTTGACCCCTCGAAAACCTCGTATGAAGCCCTGGCCCGGTTGTTTTTTGAAATCCACGATCCCACCCAGACCAATCGCCAAGGCCCGGACATGGGCACGCAATACCGTTCCGTCATTTTTTTCACGGACACCCAGCAAAAGAACATCGCGGAAAAACTCATCCGCGAACTCACCGGCAAAGGATACAACGTGGCCACCCAGGTGGTGCAGGCGGAAACCTTCTGGCCCGCCGAAGACTACCACCAAAATTATTATGAGAAGACAGGTAAGCAACCCTATTGCCATGTCCGTGTTAAGCGCTTCTGATTGGTATATAATGAGGGAGTGTGAAAGGAGGCGCAATGAAACTGTTGCTTCGCAACCTCCTCTTTGTGGTGCTCATGCCGGGAACGGTGGTGGCGTGGGCGCCGTTGGCGATTGTCTACATGAATCACTGGGGCGGGCCTTCCTTGGATGTGCCCGGCGCGGCCGCTTTGGCATGCATCCTCTGCGGTGCGTTGATCTGTGGATGGTGCGTGCGCGACTTTGCCGTGAAGGGCCGGGGCACGCCCGCCCCCATTGATCCGCCCAAAAACCTCGTTGTCTCCGGCCTCTACCGCTACACCCGCAATCCGATGTATCTCGGGGCGCTGATGATCCTGCTGGGCGAGGCCGCGCTCTGGCGGTCCGGTGTCTTGTTGATCTATTCGGGATGTTTTTTCCTCGTGGTCAATCTCTTTGTCCTTGCTTATGAAGAACCCCATCTGCGGCGGCAGTTCGGCGCGTCCTATCAAGACTACCGCGCCCATGTGCCCCGGTGGTTTCCGTATAAAAAGGGATACACCGCGCCGGACAACCTTGTTCCGAAAATTGATTAGCGCAATCGCGGTGCGTATGCTATGCGGGGATTAACCACGCAGTGCGTGAAGGAGGAACAACCCCATGGCCAAGCAAAAGCCTTACACAAAGCCGGGACTCAAAGGACAATACCGGTTTTCTTTTGGCCCCTGGAACATTGATGAAGGCGCGGACCCGTTCGGACCGGTCGTCCGGAAACCCGTCGCCCTCGCGAAGAAGATGAAACAATGCCGCGAAATGGGATTCCACGGCATGCAATTCCACGACGATGACGCGGTTCCGGAACTGGACACGAAAACGGCGTCGCAGATCGCCAAGGAAGCGAAGAACATCAAGAAGATGCTGGACGGCGAAGGCCTGGAAGCGGAGTTCGTGGCGCCGCGCCTCTGGTTCTCGCCCCATACGATTGACGGGGCCTACACCAGCAATGATCCGAAGTGCCGCAAGTACGCCATCGAACGCACCAAGACCTGCATTGACATTGCGAATGTCCTCGGCGCGAAAACGATTGTGCTCTGGCTGGCGCGTGAAGGCTCGTATATCCGCGAAAGCAAGAATCCGCGCATCGAGGTGCTGCAAATCCGCGACGCCATCAACGCGATGCTCGAACACGATCCCAGGATTATGATTTTGATCGAGCCCAAGCCGAATGAACCCGTTGACAGCGCGATCATCCCCACCATCGGCCACGCCATCGGATTGAGCTACATCACCAAGGAACCCGGCCGCGTCGGCTGCCTCGTGGAGACCGCCCACTCGATCCTTGCCGGTCTCGACCCCTCCGACGACATGGCCTACGCCCTCGCCCACAACAAACTCCGGAGCGTTCACCTCAACGACCAGGGCGGGCTCAAATTCGACCAGGACAAATCGTTCGGTTCCGTCAACCTGCGGCGCGCCTTCAACCAGGTCCGCGTCCTGGAGGAATACGGGTACGGCCACAACGGCGAATGGATCGGTTTGGACGTGAAGGTGATGCGCACGCAGAAGCAGGAGGTGAACACCAAACACCTGAGCAACAGCCTGGCCACGTTCAAGGCCATGCTCGACAAAGTGCGCACCCTGAACCGCGATTTGGAAGCCGCGCTGATTAAAGCACGGGATTATGAAGAATTGGACCGGTACCTGCTCTCTCACTTGATGGGATTGAAGTACTAGGAACGCCTCGATAGAAGAACGCACCGGGTTTCGGCCACGGGAAAGGACTCACGGCAATGCGCGTGTTCCCTATCCTGAAGCTGGAACCCGGTGCTTGATTCGTGGATGTATGGCCCCGCCGCGGGCCGAACGCCCCCTTGGGTCAAATACAGGGACTATGCGCCGGGCAATTCCGTATCCAGCACCTTTTTCGCCTGCGCCGCGCGGTACTCCGCCAGCTTTTCCGCGTATTCCGGGTATTTATTCGCCAAAATGGCTGCAGCCAGCAACGCCGCATTGATGGCGCCGCCTTTTCCGATGGCCAGCGTCCCCACGGGAATGCCGGGCGGCATCTGGACAATGGCATACAGCGCGTCTTGTCCATTCAAGGCGCCTCCTGCAAGGGGAACCCCCAAAACCGGTTTTGTGGTGATGGCGGCCACCACCCCCGGCAACGCCGCCGCCAGCCCCGCGCCCGCAATGAACACTTCCGCGCCCCGCGCTTCCACGTCTTCCACCCAATCCGCCAGGGGGCCGGGGGTGCGGTGCGCCGACAATACGCGGCATTCATGCGGGATGCCGAAGTCTTTTAGAATCCCATGTGCGGCC
>CAYXPO010000143.1:0-5775 GCA_964466925.1 uncultured Nitrospirales bacterium | reverse complement strand
CTGCCCATCACAATGGCGGCTTGCAGTGATTTTTCCTTACGCATGTTCAACTCCTTCTTTTGGTGTGCGGCGGGCACGCCGCGCCGGCTACAGGGCCCGGTCCGGATTCGACTCCGCTTTCATGAGCAGTTCCGTGCACCGGGTTTCCGGCAGCCAATGAATCGTTCCCGTGCTTACGTCGTACAGTGCCCCCACCACCTTCGCCGCCCCGCGCTTGATTAAATCGCGCGTTACCGGGCTCTCCATAAACAACGTTTCGATGCCCCGCCACACGTTCGCTTCAATCGCGTGCGGGAGGATGTCGTTCCCGTGCGCGTTCGGGTGGTCCGCCATGGCCTGCCGGACCGCCGGCTCGATGCTTTTCACCAGCGGCGGGATATTGCGTTCGAGCGCGTGGCCTTTCCCTTGCAGCGCATGGGTTACCGCGGTCACCGCGCCGCATTGCGTGTGGCCCAGCACCACCAACACCGGTGTATGCACATGGGCGAGGCCATATTCGATGGATCCGATTTCATCGCCATTGCAGACGTTCCCCGCCACCCGGATGATGAACAGGTCCATGACCCCGGCGTCGAAGATCAGCTCGACGGGAACCCGCGAGTCGGAACAGGACAGGATGCTGGCATACGCATGGTCCGCCTGGTTGGCCGAACCCGACAGTTGCACCCGCGCCAGGTCCTGATGCGGATGTTTCATTTGCCCTTTGACAAAGCGCTCATTACCGGCTTTCAGCAGTTGCAGCGCCTCAAACGGACTCGGCTTTGCGGCTCTGGTCATGATGGTCTCCCTCGCTCAAAAATGCCGTTCTATGTACGCCAGTGCTTCCTCCAGGTTCGGAAGAATCTTCGTGCAATACTTTACCATCCAGGGCGACAAATCGCGGAATGCGCCCGGGTTGAATGCGATGACGAACTTCCCCAGATCATGCGCCGCGTAAAACACCTCCATCGAAGTGCCAATCGAGGGTTTGCTGTAATTCACCAGCAGGATATCGGCGTCCCGCACGTCCTGAAGATCAAACTCGACAATTTCATTCGCGCTGTCCAGTTCCCGATCCCGGAAATTGCGCCGCATCGGGTCCAGCAACACAAACTTCCCCGCCAGCCGCTCCTTCGCCCGCTGACGCCACGTCTTGCTCTCCTCCCCCGAACAATCCATGATTGGGCCGCACAAATATATCCGTTTCGGTCCTTGATTCATACTCATCTCCCATGTCATTGAGGGCAATTCTAACGAATGGAAGGCAACAATGTCGATCCCTCAAGAGTACACACAAGAGTGCGCTTGCAATCGCCGTTGTTTCAGCCTTTGGTGTCTTTGAATCTATGATCTTCACTCCATATCCCTGTTTAACGTGGCGTTAAGTTCCTGTTATGCTAAACGGCAACCGAGGAGACCTTCCAGGCCATGCTCTTGAACGACGTCGAAAAAATCATGATGAACAACCCCTTGCGCGCGGCGGTGCAATGGCAATGGGAGGCGCGGCGGCTGTTGCGGCTGGGCGGCGAGGCTCCCAAAGGCACCGTGCTCGAAGTGGGGTGCGGGCGGGGCGTGGGTGTCGAGATTATCCTGGACCGCCTTCGCGCCGAACGGGTGCATGCCTTCGATCTTGACCCCGAAATGGCGGGCCTTGCCCAAAAACGCCTCCGCCGTAAAAACCGCCCCGCTCACGTATGGGTTGGCGACGTGACCCGGATTCCCGCTCCCGATGCCGCCTACTCCGCCGTCTTTGACTTTGGGATCATCCACCATGTCCCCAACTGGCGCGACGCCCTCACGGAAATCCACCGCGTCCTCAGGCCCGGCGGCCGCTTCTACGTCGAAGAAATCCTCCGGCGCTTCGTCCTTAACCCCATTATCCGAACCCTCACCGTCCATCCTCTTGAAGACCGCTTTGACATGCCCGCCTTCCATCAGGCCCTTGAAAACACCGGATTCAAGGTCACGAATACCGCCACCTTCCTCGGCTGGGCCGCTTGGTTCATCGCGGAGAAAAAATAAAAGTCAAGGATGGAACAGGCCGTTTTCGTGTCTCCTGCGGGGGGTATTTGAATAACGGTGAATCGAGTCCCCGAGACCCGCCGGAACATCGAACCACACAATGGATCAGCGGCCCCGAAGAGGGTTGAACCATCATCCATGCCATGGTGCGTTCGACCCCTTCAACCGGTCAACGGCAGGACATCCCATTCCGTGGGTTTTACCCGCGGCCAAACGCGCGCGGAGGGGGGCGGTTCGCGGGTTATGCGCGGGGCGAAAAGGTGTCAATAATCCCGGCGGCGAGCACATAGTCATCGGCGTCATAGAACACGGCCCATTGGCCGGGGGTTACGGAGCGTTGCGGTTCGAGGAGACGCACCTCCGCGCCGGACGCATGGGGCGTCAGGAGGCACGGCGCGGCGGCATGGCGCGCGCGAATCTGCACATGGCATTCCAAGGGATCGGTTTGCGGCGCATGGCCCGTCCAGATAATTTCGCCGGTGGTGAAGTGTTCACAGAAGGTTTCTTCCTCGAATCCCACGATCAAGGCGTTGTTTTCACGGTCCAGACGCACCACGTACAAGGGACGCGGCGCGGCGATGCCCAAGCCCCGGCGCTGCCCGACCGTGTAATGAATCAGGCCCCGGTGTTTGCCCAGAGGTTTACCTTCCGTGGACAGGATCGGTCCCGGCGCGGAACTCCCCGCCCGCGCTTCAATAAAGGCGCCATAGTCATTACTGGGGATGAAACAAATCTCCTGGCTTTCCGGGCGCGCCGCCACGCACAACCCCAAGGCCCGCGCATGCGCCCGGACCTCGTCCTTGGTCATTTCGCCCAAGGGAAACAAACACCGCGCAAGCTGTTTTGGCGACAGGGCGGCCAGCATGTAACTCTGGTCCTTGTCCCGGTGCGCGGCGCGGCGCAATACAATACGCCCTTCCCTTTTTTCCAACCGTGCGAAATGGCCCGAGGCCACATAGGCCGCCCCCATCGTTTCCGCATAGTCCAAGAGCATCGCGAATTTGATCCGGCGGTTGCACCACACACACGGGTTGGGGGTTCGGGCACGCGCATATTCCTGAACGAAAGGCTGGATGATGGCTTCGTCAAAACGGTCCACGGCGTACATCACCTGATGCGGGATGCCGAGGGATTCACACACCCGTTGCGCGTCTTGTGCGGCCTCGAGCCCGCAGCAGGGTTCAAAGACGGGCTTGCCGGGCGGTTCCGGCACCAGGCGCAAGGTGATGCCCAGGCAATCGTAGCCTTCTTCCCGAAGCAGGGCCGCGGCCACCGCGCTGTCCACCCCCCCGCTCATGCCAATGATAACCTTGCCCCGGGTACCGTCCGTGGATACCGAAGAAGACCGTTGGAGGCCGGGACACTGGTCTGCCGGACATTTCATTTCTGAATTCATGATACGCGTTACACCCGCCTTTTCCCCCTCCCCGGAAAAATCATCCGCGCGCAACGATCAAGGGATTATCCGGCGGGTTGGGGCGCGGCCACGGGGGCGGCGGCCTGACCGGGGGCTTTCATGGTGCATTTGCCTTCGAACAACTCGCCGGTAAAACTCACCCGCGGCGCGCAAATGTCGCCGATAACCTTGCCGGTCGAGGTGATTTCCAGGCGCTCGTGCGCGAACACATTTCCGTTCACCTCGCCGCTGATGATCACTTGCGTGGCGATCAAATCGCCCTTGACCTGGCCGGTCTCCTGGACCACGATGCTGTCCTCGCATTGAATCCGGCCGGCCATGGCGCCCTCGATGCGGATGGTGCCCTTGGAATTGACTTCCCCCTGGATCACGGTGCCGGGGCCGATAATGCTTACAATTTTCGCTTCGTTGTACGGTTTGGCTTTGCGTGTGTCGAGCATGGTTAATCCAAATACTTTTCCGGGTCCTTCGGGACCCCGTTGAGGTGAACTTCAAAATGAAGGTGCGGTCCGGTGGTGCGTCCCGTGGCGCCCACGGCGCCTATGATTTCATTGCGGCCCACCGTTTGCCCGGGCCGCACGGATATCCGCGAAAGATGGGCATACCATGTTTCATACCCGCCGCTATGGGCAATGCGCACCACATTCCCCCAATCGCCATCGCGGGCCGCGAAGCGCACCACGCCTTTCGCGGTGGCCTGGACCCTCGTTCCCACCGGGGCGCAAATGTCCGTGCCGGTATGGCGGCTCACCCGGAAGTTTATGGGATCGCGGCGGTAACCGAAGGTGGACGAAATCCGCCCCATCCCGCGCGCCAAAGGCCAGCCGGACGGCACCCGCTCAATGCGGTCAATGCTCGCCTGCATGTCGTTGAGAAGGTCCTTGAAACTTTGGGTGCGCACCAGGATTTCCTGGAGGATCAGGTCTGCGGACGGACTGGACATTCCATAAATCACCTGCGGGGGCCGCAACCGTTCATCCACCCGGGCCGCCGCCAGTATGACCGGCTGGTTGGCCGGGCCGCCCTTGCCCCCCCCTTCCACGGCCACCGGCACGTTTTTCTTCGCGCGGGGCGCCAAGCCGGTAATGCCGCGCGCCTTGCTCTCAATGGCATACAACTCGCTCAATTTGGCGTTGATGGCAGCCAGATTGGCCTCATATTCCCCCCGCAGACGCGTTTCCATCTCACGTATCTGGTCTTCACTCAATCCGGGCGGCGGCGCCATTTGCATTCGCCGGGCATTTTCCAGCTCGAGTGCCCGGTGCGCTTCCCGCAATTCCTCCAGACGCGCCGATACGCTCTGATGGCGGGCATAAAAAAAGGCGGCACAAAACGTTAGGCACACCAGGAATGCGACCAACACCCCAAAATGGACATTGGAAAGGGTAAGCGTATGAGTCCCCCCGCGATCCTGGGGAATCAGCATTACCGTCCATTTTTTCATTGTCTATTGAGCCTCTTCTGTTACAAAGAGCCGCCACAATGGGGCTACGCTGACTGTCTGATGCAACGCCCTGAATCCATAAAAAACACACAGCGTGGGAGGGTTGATTGCGCCTTTCCTCCCGTACCGGGCACTATAGCACGCACCCAAAATCCAAGTCAATGAAAATAGCCGAATTTTATGGATGATAAAACTGATAAAATTGCACGGTGCCTGGGTGCATATACCCATAATCCCCACGGCAACAAAAAGGATTCATCGCCGAATTGGACCTTAAAATCCTTTCATGGTTCGTCTGCCGGGTGCGTGGCGATACGCTGGGGGGTTGCCCAGAGAATGAAAAAGATACGCGCTGGTTTGCGCGTTCCTCCCAATCATGTTGGGGACAGGATATTACCGGGAAGAGGCTTTTCCCCCAGACTTCTTCTTCCGGTTTACAGGGCGTGCCACGGTAATGAACATCGCCAAAAAGTCTTCGGGTTTTGTTTTGGGATATTCCCGGCGGTTAAATACGGCCACCAGATCGTGGTAGTCTTCCTGGTGGGTACGGTCCTCGAGATAGAGGTCGTAGAGTTTCCCCGAATGCAGTTCCCCGTCCCGGTGCCGGGGGCATCCCACATCGGTATGAAGGGAAAACTGCTTGAATTCACCCCGCCGGCTTTCATGCAATTTACAGGGGTACATCCGGCACAACAGCGGGCGCACGGGGTATATGCGGCAATTTTTCGTGCGGGCGTCCCGGAAATAGCAGCCGGTCCGCCCCCGGCGCAGGGCCATCAGGTATTTTTCCCCGTTGACCTTCAGCCACGTGGGGTCGTTTTTCGGCACTTCGGCCACTTCATCCCCCGTGATAAACACCAGAAAAGCGTGCGGGTCCAGGCCTGTGGCGCGCACGATCCGGAGGACGTCTCCA
>CAYXPO010000142.1:0-9614 GCA_964466925.1 uncultured Nitrospirales bacterium | reverse complement strand
CCACCGGCATCTACTCGAATTCCGGGCCTGATCTTGTGGACGGCCAAGCCGCCAATAATGAGGAACGATGCGGAACTTACCTCGCCCGCACCATGACGCAATGCGGCTACCGCACCTTCGGCATCGGGAAATTCCATACGCATCCCTGGGATGAAAACCTCGGTTATGACGTGCATCTGCACAGCGAGGAACTCTACGGCTCCCCCGAACAGCGCAATCGCGACGCCTATGCGGCGTTCATGCGCGAGAACCATCCCGAATACGATTTTATCGAAGGGTTTATGGGCGAACGCACCGAAATGTATTACATGCCGCAGATGCGCCCTCTGCCCGCCGCACTGGGTGTGGAGGCGTGGGCCGCGGACCGCGCCATTGAGCAGATCGCACAACCGGACCCGCGCCCCTACTTCGGGTTTGTATCTTTCGTCGGCCCCCACCCCCCATTCGCGCCTCCAATCCCCTTTAACCGCATGTATGATCCCGACAAAATGACCAATCCCATCCGGGGCGAAAAAAACGTGGATTTGATGGATGAGCAACTCCGATGGATGAACCACGCGATCTGGGCGGAGGACATCAACGACGCGCATGCGCGCGTGCTCAAGGCGCGGTATTACGGCGAAATATCCTATATTGATTACTGCCTGGGCCGCATTCTCGACGCCGTGGACGCGCGTGGCGATGCCGCCAATACCTTGATTTGTTTCTTTTCCGACCATGGCGATCATATGGGGGATCACTTCTCCTGGCAGAAAGAAAGTTTCTTTGAGGCGGCCTGCCATATCCCCTTCCTCCTCAGTTGGCCGGAACAATTGCCCGCCAATGTGAGAAATGACGCCTTGGTGTCGTTGACCGACCTCTTCGGAATCGCCACGGCGGCATCAGGACAGGCCGAACTGCGCGAAGGCATGAATGTGCTTGACATGGTGACTGGAAACGCCAAAGGCCGGGAACGCCTCATCGGTTTCTTCGGCAAGCCCGGCAAACCGCAGTTTAAGGTTATGGTGCGCGAAGGCGATTGGAAATATATCTTCATGGCCAATGGCGGCCAGGAACAACTCTTTAATGTAAAAAATGATCCTAATGAGTTACAGCAGCAATTAACGAAGGAGCCGGATGTCGCCAAACGACTGCGCCAGCAAGCCGTTAAGGCATTATCCCGCACCAATGCCAACCGCGCACTTAATGCCGACGGCGATTTGCTTGTTTTACCGCAAACGGATCGCCCTATGGGACGAATCTACCAATTCGATTACTCCCGGGGCGTTAAAGGCTTTCCGGATAAGCCGGAAGATGTCTTGAAAACCATGACAAAGTGAATCCTCAATGAAACGGCGAGATTTTTTAAGCAGTCTGGCCGCCGGGGCGGCCTATGCAACCTTGTCATCCACCGGATTTTCCGCCGAACCCGGAAAAACATCCGGAGCAAAGCCGCCCAATTTGGTTTTTGTGTTCGCGGACCAGTGGCGCGCCCAAGCCACCGGCTATTCGGGCGATCCCAACGCCCAAACGCCCCATCTGGACCAACTGGCCGCCCAAAGCCTCAATTTCACCCATGCCGTTTCTGGCTGTCCCGTGTGCTCCCCCTACCGCGCCAGTCTTCTCACCGGACAGTATTGGCAAACCCATGGTGTGTTCCTGAATGATGTTCATTTGCGCGACGATGCGGTGAGTATCGCGGAAGCCTTTGCGGGCGCGGGATATGACACCGCCTATATTGGGAAATGGCATCTGGACGGTCATGGCCGCTCCCATTTCATTCCTCCCGAAAACCGCCAAGGATTTCAGTATTGGCGTGTACAGGAATGCACGCATGACTACAACCATTCGCGGTATTATGCGGATGATCCCGTCTCTAAAGAATGGGATGGCTATGATGCGATAGCGCAAACCCGCGACGTGCAACACTACCTCCGCACCCACGGTACGGACCGCCCCTTCGCCCTTTTCCTCTCCTGGGGTCCGCCGCACAACCCGTATGAAACAGCCCCGGAATCCTGTCAAAAACGTATTGATGCCGCAACACTGGTGTTGCGGCCCAATGTCCCCCCCGCGTTCGATGCGGACGCACGGCGCGATCTCGCGGGATACTACGCGCATATCGCGGCCTTGGACGATTGCATCGGCGATTTGATCGCCACGCTGGACGAATGCCATCTCGCCGAAAATACCCTGTTCGTGTTTACCTCCGATCATGGCGACATGCTCTTTTCACACGGAATGATCCGAAAACAGAAACCCTATGACGAATCCATCCGGGTACCTTTTCTGCTGCGGTATCCCGCGCGTCTCGGTTCAAAAGGGCGAAATATCCCCACACTGCTAAACGCCCCGGACATCATGCCCACGCTCTTGGGACTCTGCGGCATTGCGATTCCTTCCTCCGTGGAAGGAAAAGACTTTTCCGGCGCCTTGCTGCGCGGAGAGGACCCGCAGGTGGACGCCGCCTTACTGGTTTGCATGGCCCCCTTCGGCGAATGGACCCGCCAGCACGGCGGCCGCGAATGCCGGGGAATCCGCACCCCACGATACACCTATGTGCGCGATCTGAACGGCCCCTGGCTCCTCTTCGATAATGACAAGGATCCGTATCAAACGAAAAACCTATGCGGCAACCCTGAAAACACGGCTCTTCAAAGCCAGATGGACGCCTTGCTCCAGGAAAAACTTAACGAGCGAAATGACCAATTCCTTCCTGCCGAAACATACATACGTCAATTCGGCCATCAAGTGGATAAAATCGGGTCTGTTGAATACTCACCATGACTGTTCTTTTGATGAGGAACGCACGGAAATATCTTGCTGGATATGGATTCCGAAGACCGTGTGGTCAGCATGACTATCGAACACGCCCAACAGCAAACCAACGTGAGAGAGTTCACCTATCCGTTCTCCGTCAACAAAGACGGCCGCACCTTTTTACTCCGTCACCTTGAGTTCCTTCCGCAACCTTGCCAATTCCACCTTCAGTTCCTCTACTGTGCCGGCATAGGCGGGGTCATCATAGACGCTATGGAGTTCATGCGGGTCCTTCTCCAGATCAAACAATTCCCAGGCGTCAATTTCATCTTTGTACAGGTAATGGATGAGCTTGTGCTTCTTTGTACAGACCCCGTAGTGCGGATACACGCTGTGCACCGCCGGATATTCAAAATACTCGTAATAAAATGTTTTCCGCCAATCCGCGGGATGCTTTCCGTTCAATAAGGGCATCATGGAACGCCCTTGCATGTCCGCCGGCGTCTGTAGCCCCGCGCACTCCAAAAAGGTGGGCGCGAAATCCACATTCGAGACCAGGTCTTCGTTCACGGTATTGGGTTCAATGACCCCCGGCCACCGCGCCACCAAGGGCATCCGCAGCGACTCCTCATACATGAACCGCTTGTCGAACCAGCCGTGATCCCCCAGGAAAAAGCCCTGATCGGAGGTGTAAATCACCAGCGTGTTATTACGAAGCCCCTCCGCGTCCAGAAAGTCCAACAAACGTCCCACATTGTCATCCACTGAAGCCACCACCCGCAGGTAATCTTCCATGTACCGTTGGTACTTCCACCGGGCCATGGCCTCACCCTTAAGATCGGCGGGTGGCATCATTTTAAGGTCCTGCGGCGTCATGTGCCGCGCCACCCGCATTTCCGCACGGGCGGCGGCGGGGCCACGCCCCTGATAATCATCATCGAACGTCTCGGGAATAGGAATTGGATCTTTGTAGAGGTCCGCATGTTTCGCATCGGGAATCCAATTCCGGTGCGGCGCCTTGTTATGGCACATCACGCAAAACGGCTTGGTCTTGTCCCGTTTGCGGATAAAGTCCATGGTGCAATCCGCGATAAGGTCCGTCACATACCCTTGCTGCTTTTTCTTCTCCCCCATCTCGATCATCATGGGGTCCACATAGTCGCCCTGCCCCGGAAGGATATTCCAATAATCAAAACCTGTGGGAGGACTCACCAAATGCCATTTTCCGATCATTGCCGTGGCATACCCGGCTTTTTGCAACAGTTTGGGAAAAGTCTGCTGGGACCCGTCAAAGGTATCGCTATTGGTCCGCACTCCGTTGAGGTGGCTGTATTTTCCGGTAAGAATCACCGCCCGGCTGGGACCGCAAATCGCGTTGGAACACAAACAATGCTCGAACCGCATCCCTTCCTTGGCGATGCGGTCAATATTCGGGGTTTGATTCACCTGGCTGCCATAGCAGCCAATCGCATGCGCCGCATGATCATCCGACATGACAAACAAAATGTTCGGCGGGTGTTTTTGGGCCTCCGCCTCACCCGCACGCCCCCCCAACAGTCCCAGCGCACCCAACACCGCCATCCGGTTAAGCGCCTCGCGCCGCGTATACGATACATTCATGGGTTATTCCTCCCCGAGTGAAGATTAGGCTTCCATCATGTCTTCACTTTACAAATTCCGCCCCGGACAGGTCAACAATGCTAAAAACAAACGATTGCCCTTGCTTAACCCGGATAGCTCACCTTCGCCTCTCTCAGAAAAAGAATGAATTGACGGCAATGAATATTTCTTTTAGTATGATTGTAATGGTAATGAGACTTGGGACACAACAGCGTTGTATACGGGAGAGTCAATCGAATGTTTACCTTGTATGCGGTGTGCGCGGTGGGTGGCGGCACCATTCTGATCATTCAGTTCATTCTGGCCTTGGTGGGATTGGACCACCACGGCATGACGGACGGTCCGGGCCATTTTGACCTGCACGGCGGCGCGCATGGCGCGGACCATCATGGCGGCGACACGCACGACTCCTCCTGGTTTTTCAAGCTGGTAAGCCTCCGTTCAATGATTGCCGCGCTGACCTTTTTCGGATTGGGCGGCGGGTTGGGCGTTTCCGCCGGGTTGCCGTCATTCTTCACATTCATGCTGGCGCTATCATCAGGGGTGGTGGCCATGATCGTGGTGGCGTGGGTGATGCATTTGTTCATGACCCTGCATGCGGAGGGAACGGTCTGCATCGAAAATGCCCTGGGCATGCCCGCCACGGTGTATCTGACTATTCCCGGCCATCGCGCCGGCGCGGGAAAAATAACGGTCGCCGTGCAAAACCGTTCGATGGAATACGAAGCGTTTACCGAAGAAGAAGAGGCCATTCCTACGGGTTTTGATGTCATTGTCACGGGAATCGTGAACGAGACCACCGTCGAAGTAAAACGCGGTAAAACCGAATCGTGAGGGTGAATGTGGGAAAGGCGGTGCGCCGCTCCCATGGTTTAGGATAGTTGTCAACACAAGGAGATCGTCATGTTTGTCTGGATCATTGCCATTGCCGCCTTTGCCGCCATCCTGTTTACCAGCTTTTTGATCCTGTTATCGTCGCGATACAAACGCTGCCCCAGCAATCAGGTTATGGTGATTTACGGAAAAGTGGGCGGCAGCGGATCGGCCCGGTGCATCCATGGGGGTGCGGCCTTTGTCATCCCGCTCATCCAGGATTACGCCTATTTGAGCCTGGAGCCGATACAGATAGATGTTCCGCTCAAGGACGCGCTCTCCCTGGAAAATATCCGCGTAAACGTGCCCAGCGTATTCACCGTGGCCATTGGCACGGACCCCGTGGTGATGAACAACGCGGCCATTCGTCTTCTGGGACTGGCCCAGCCGCAAATCAAGAAACAGGCGGAGGATATCATTTTCGGCCAACTGCGCCAGGTCATTGCCTCGATGCGCATCGAGGAAATCAACCGGGACCGCGAACATTTCCTGAACAGCATCCTGAATTCCCTCGAGCCCGAGCTGCGTAAAATCGGCCTGGTGCTGATCAACGTCAACATCACCGACATCAGCGACAACTCCGGCTATATAGACGCCATTGGCCGGAAAGCCGCTTCCGAAGCCGTGCAACAGGCCCGCGCGGACGTTGCCGAGCAGGAAAAGCTAGGCGAAATTCGCGTCGCGCAGAACGTGCGGGAAAAAGAGGTGCAGGTCGCCGAGGCGCAGAAGGCGCAGGTCATCGGCATCCGCGCCGCGCAGCGCGATCAGTCCGTGCAGGTGGCCGAGTTGGAGAAATCCGAAAAAGTCGGCCAGTCGAACGCCGCGTTTCAGCGGGATGCGCAAATCAAGGAGGCGGAGCGTGACATGCGTGTCTCCGTAGCCGCGGCGAATGCCACGGCGGTGGAAGGCGAAAACACCGCCCGGGCCACCATTGCCGTCTCCAATGCCGAACTGAAAGTGCGCGAAGCCGAGGCCTTCCAACGCGCGGAAACCCAGACCGAAGTGTCCAAGGCGGCCGTGCTGGAAGCGCGCAACATGGCCTTGGCAAAAGCCGCCGTGGCCGAAGCCGCCAAGGTGGAAGCGGAGCGCCGCGCGGAACTCGAAGCCCCGGCAAAGGCCCAAAAGGCCCAAATTATTGTGGAGGCGGAAGCGGAAGCGGAAAAACGGCGCATCGAGGCGGAAGGCGAGGCCAAGGCCATCTTTGCCAAACTCGAAGCGCAAGCCCGGGGGCAATTTGAAATTTTGCGGCAGAAGGCCGACGGGTTGCGGCAGATTGTGGACGCCTGCGGCGGTTCCGACAATGCGTTCCAGATGCTCATGCTCGAACATTTGGACAAGCTGGCGGAGGAATCGGCCAAGGCCATCGCGGGGGTGAAATTCGACAAGGTCGTGGTGTGGGACAGCGGCGCGGGCGCCAATGGCAAGAGCGCCACGGCCAATTTCATCAGTAATCTGGCGGGGGTCGTGCCTCCCCTCCTGCACACCATGAAAGACATTGCCGGGGTGCAATTTCCTGATTCCATAGCGAAATTGACCGATGAGGAACCCGCGAAAGAACCGGCGGAAGGTAAAAGCCCGCAGGCCGGGTAATCCCTACCGCGCCTCCATCACTTCGATTTGCATGGCCCCGATATGCGGAAGCAGGCGGGGCCATTGGTCTATTCCGCCATTCACTAACTTGATGTGCGTAGCGTCCGCCACCAGCTGGCCCAGGGTGGGATCCATGGGAATCCACTCCCCCACATACACTTCCGCCCACGCATGATAGCCGAACGCTTTCAACTCATCGCTCCACACAATCCCCACCGCGATGCGCGCGGGAATGTTCGCCGCCCGGGCCAGCGCCACGAAAAGTACGGCATGTTCGTTACAGTCGCCCTCAAGGCTTTGGAGTACATCCAGTGCGGTGGGAATGCTGAGCACCGGTGTCTTCTTCACACGCAAAAACACCCAATCATGAATTCGCACCGCCTGCTTCCATGGATCAATCTCTTCGCGCACAATACGCTTGGCCGTTTCCTGGATCTTGGGATGATCCGCCGCAATAAATACATCGCTTTGCAGATACTGTTCCCGCTCTTCTTCGCTCAGGGCGGTTCCTGGCCCTTTCACAGGCGCTTCGGGAACCGTAATCACATACCCCCCGGGCGTATTGGTCTGCACCGCATCGCTGGGCGGCAGAAGTTTCTCCTCCACCCCTGAAAAACGCACCCGCATCATCGTGGCATTGCGCTTGGGGGAAACACCCGTGGGCCGAATGGCGAAACTGCGGACCAAGTCCGCATTCCCGCTGGGCGTAACCGGCGCCAATGCCTCCTGCGGGCTGATCTTCTTCAATGTGAATCCAAACGGCGTCTCCACCTGCAATACTTCGCCCTCGGGCGCCAGCCAGGCCCGCGTGGTCATCCCGCCAATGGTGGTGGTGACCAGAAACGCCTCCGTCTTCTCCCCTTCCGTTTGATATTCCTCCTTTCCCACGCACGTAATTTTCGCCTTGCCCAGCGACATCGTGGCGGGATCAAAGGCATCCACGAAAATTGTCTTGCCGGGGGCCAAAAGCGGTATGTCAAAGGCCGACATGCCCATCCCCCCCGAAAGCAACAGCTCATCATTGACCGGCAACTCGAAGGGCAGGGTCTCCCCGCCTGTTTCCAAGCTCGCCTTGAGCCGTTTGTCTTTCACTGCGCCCCGCACCCGCATGTCATGGCCGCCCGAGCGAAACGTAAAATCAAATTCCGAAAGGCCGCGGTCATTCGCCATCCATGCGGAACCATTGAGGGTAAACGACGTGTTTTCGCTGAACACCGGCAATTCCATGCGCGCGGCCAGCCCGAGGCTTGTCCCCGGCGCGCCTTCGCGAACATCGGGGCTGCTTCGGGCGTTCAGGAAACCAATCCGGTTCAACTCGCCTTTTCCGGCGTAAATGCCCATCCACAAGTCCACCGGGGTGTTCGGGCGGGGCGGCAGGCGGCTGGTGTTCATCCATGGGATCAGGAATTCACGGTACGCGAGCATCCCCATCATGACGAGCCAAAAAAGGGTCAGGCCCAGCCGGAATATCACTCGACGTTTTTGCCGCAGCACTTCTTGTATTTCTTGCCGCTCCCGCAGGGGCACGGTTCATTGGGCCCAACGCGTGCGGCAACGCGCACCGGCACGCGTTTGGGCCGTTTTTCATCACCCGCCCCTTCCTCGGAACGAGACCGGGGCGCCTGGCCCGCCAATGCGAAACGGGACGTGTCAAAGGAGGCGAAACTGCGGTCCGCTTCCTTGTCCGCCGCCACATAGCTGTAGTGCCGCAACGCCTCGAACGGGTCGTCTTTTGCGGTGAGCGTGCCGGTCCGTATGCCGGCCGCGCGCCGCTTGCGCACCTCCGGATCGGTAAGCCGGAACAGCGTCTGCACCACGTTTTCCTCGACGGACCGCACCATGTTCTGGAACAGTTCAAAGCCTTCCTGTTTATATTCCAACAGGGGATCTTTTTGTCCAAACGCCCGCAGGCGGACGGATTCCCGCAGGTAATCCATTTCGTACAGGTGATCGATCCATTTGTCGTCCACGGCGCGCAGCAACGCCATCAGTTCCAGATCATGCACGCGTTTCCGGGCCAGTTTGACAAAATCAATCCCGGCCCCCTCGCTGCCCATCTGTTCCCGGTAACTCGCGCGCAACTCCTCCGCGATATAGGCGTGCCGCCGCTGGTATTCCGCGAGCACTTGATCATACAGGCTCTGTTCCAGCGGTTTGGGCGTCTCATCCTTTTCCCCCGTGGTGTCCAAGTCCATGCCAAAGAAGCTGCGCAGCGCCTTTTGAAGCCCTTCCAAATCCCATTCTTCCGGTGTCACTTTTTCCGGGGCGTATTCCTCGATGCAGTCCAGGATAATGTTGCGGTACATCTCGTTGAGCCGTTCCGTGATGTCCTTGTCTTCCAGCACGTCCTTGCGCATGGCATAGATATACTTGCGCTGCTTGTCCATCACCAGGTCGTAATCCAGCAGGTGTTTGCGGATTTCAAAGTTGTATTCTTCCACCTGCCGCTGCGCCCGCTCGATGGACCGCGACACCATGCGCTGGCTGAGCGGCTGCGTGTCCATTTCCTCGCTACCCTGGCGTCCGAACAGGTTCAGCAGCCGCTTCACCTTGTCCCCGCCGAACAACCGCGCCACTTCGTCCTCGAGGCTGACATAAAACCGCGTGCTCCCCGGATCGCCCTGGCGGCCGCAACGGCCCCGGAGCTGATTGTCAATCCGGCGCGATTCATGACGCTCCGTGCCGATGATGAACAGCCCGCCGAGCTCCCGCACGCCTTCCGCCAGCTTGATGTCCGTGCCGCGGCCCGCCATGTTCGTGGCAATGGTGATGGCCCCGCGCTTGCCCGCGTT
>CAYXPO010000141.1:0-9640 GCA_964466925.1 uncultured Nitrospirales bacterium | reverse complement strand
CCTCGACAGCCGCCGGAAAACACCCCTCAAAAAATCCTGACAAATATTGTATTTGGGAAAAGCCTTTGTTTTACTATGTCTCCCGTGAAACCTGACTCAACTGAATATATGGATAAACAAGGTAACCAACCATGCATACCGCGGTGTTACGGCTGAATTGCGAAGACAAAAAGGGGATTGTCTACAATGTGTCGAAGTTTCTGTATGAGCGCGGGGGGAACATCATTGATGCGCAGCAGCATACGGAGCAGCTCGACAACCGGTTTTTCATGCGCGTGCATTTTGACCGCCGCGGGATGCGATGCACCAAGCAGGAATTTAAGAAGGAACTCGATGAACTCGCCGCCGCCTATAGCATGGAATGCGAACTCGCCTTTAATGACGAACGCAAGCGCATGGCGATCCTGGTTTCCAAATACGACCACTGCCTTTATGACCTCTTCCTGCGGCATCAGTACGGGGAAATCAACGCGGACATCGCCCTCGTGGTAAGCAACCATCCCGACCTTGAGCATGTGGCCGCCAACTTCAAGGTCCCCTATTGTTGCGTGCCGGTGGAAAAAGAGGACAAAGGCGCTGCGGAAGCAAAAATCCTGGAACTCCTCCGTCAGCACTACATTGATTTCGTGGTGCTCGCGCGGTACATGCAAATTCTCTCCCCGCTCATGGTTAACGCCTACCGCAAGCGCATCATCAACGTCCACCACGGGTTTCTCCCCGCCTTCAAAGGGGCCAAACCCTATCACCAAGCCTACGAGCACGGCGTAAAGCTTATCGGCGCCACCAGCCATTATGTCACCGAAGACCTCGACATGGGGCCCATCATCCAGCAGGAAACCGTGCGCGTCAACCACACTCACAGTGTGGAGGACCTGGTTTCCATGGGCCGCGATGTCGAAAAGAAGGTGCTCGCGTACGCGGTCAAGACCCATGCCGAGGACCGCATTATGGTCTACCGTCACCGAACAATTGTCTTTGAATGAGTATGGGGCATTTGCGAAATAACCTTTTTCCCTTTCGAGTGAGGCGAAATGGCGCCGGTTCTGACGTGAAATTCCGGGAATTTGCCCTCCTGTTGGAGTGTATCCCGGGAAAAGAGCTATTTTCGCCATGGCCAGGGTAAATTCCGAAAAAAATGCCGCTTGTTCATTTTGACAGTATCCGCAGAATCACGTTCTTTTCTGGAAGTTTTGACACTATTACGCCCTCTTGCTATGGAAATCGGAATATGATAGGATACTGTCTGGAATGTGCTGGAAGTCCAGCAGTAATTTAGGAAGAGTCGTGTGTCAGTTGGTCCGTTGGTCGTGCGAGATGTTCCCGCCCCGTTGGTCCCGTACTGTCCCGACACAAACAGAGCGCTGTCGGGACGTATCGTCCGGATGGCCCCATGATAGGAGCTTGTGCTTCGATGAACATCTTTGTAGGCAATTTGTCGTACAACACCACGGATGACAGTCTTCGGTCGGTCTTTGAACAGTACGGGCAAGTCGATGCCGCACGCATCGTGATTGATCGGGAAACGCGCCGTTCGCGCGGATTCGGATTCGTGGAAATGCCGAATGACGCGGAAGGCCAGGCGGCCATTCAGGCGCTGGAAGGCTACCGGATGGACGGGCGTCCGCTGAAGGTCAACGAGGCGCGTCCGCGTGAAGAACGTCCGCCGCGCAGCGACCGTGGCGACCGCGGCGATCGTGGCGGCGACCGCCGTCCCCGCCGGTACTAATTCGTTCCTGACACAACGGCACACAGCAAGCGAAGAACAGGGCCGGGGCGGTGACGCTCCGGCCTGAACTATTTTGTGGCGGGCGCAGGCGCAGGCCGGGGTTCGCCGGGCCGGTATTCCCCTTCCAGATGCTGGCGTAAGTCCGTCTCATCCAGCCATACCGGTTTGGTTTCACACGCAATGAACATCGGGACTTGGTCCGCGTAATGCGGCGAGGTTTCGTCGAGGGTGGCGCTTCCGAATTGATGAATGCTGCGCGAATGGACCTTGCCTTCCTTGTCCCAAGTCGCCATCAACACATAACAATCCCCCGCCACGCCTTCCAGATGGTCCTTGTGCCAATTTCCGTACACCGCATGCAGCGTGTCCGGTCCGCCGCACAATCCAACATTCACCGTTCCGCGCACCAGCCGGTTCACCTGCCCCCACGGAACATCAATCCGGCCAAAGGTGTCTTTAAGCAGATGCGCTTTTTCCTTGAACGTCTCCAGCAAATCCGGTTCTTTGTGGCCGAACATTTTTGCGCGGACAATCGGCTCCGCGGTCAGGATCACAATAGCCGCGCTTGTATTCTCCACCGCCGTCGAATAATCCCAGCGCTTCAGCACCTGCTGCGCTTCCGCAATCACCGGATCATCCCCCGCCGGCATTGCCATGACTTGATCGAAATATTCCTTCACCACGAAATCCTTGGAATAGGCGATATCGTACTTGTACGCATAAAATTCCTCTTCCGTGATGGAAGCGTCCGCCCCGAGCAATTCCAGCAGACGAAGACTTCGGTTGGTCATGTGTTCCACCGGCTCGATGCCGCAGTACGCCGGGAAATCCTCCGGCTTGGGATTGTCCGGCCCCACCGTGGTTCTAAACGGCGACGAATTGCAGTTCTGCACAAACCCCGATTCAGGATTTCTCACCTGAGGCAGTTGCTCGAACGGCAAATACTCCGTCCACAGGGTTTCCGAGGTGTTGCCGGGCAAATATGCGCTCCAATCATAGCCTTCCGCCCGCTTGGGGAATTTCGCATTGTAGATATACCAAATATTGCCCGTCTTATCCGCATACCCGACATTAAACGAGGGAATCGCCTGCATCCGCATGGCGTTCTCGAATTCCTGCATGTTTTCCGCCTTGCCCATCCGGAACCACTGCTCCACTTGCCGGATATCCCCATATCCGCTGTAACGAATCGCGTACACCCCGTGCGGAGTCCGCATCACGGGGCCATGCACCGAGTACGCCACTTCGCGCTTCAACGGGATCGAAAACCCCTTCCATAATTGAACCCAAATGATCACCTTGTCCTTTTCCAGCTCTTTCCATTGTCCGTCGAATTTATACTGGTCGGGATTGTCCGGATTCATCTCCAGCGCATAAATATCCGTCAAATCCGGTTTGTTCACCGTATGGGCCCAGCCCAGATTGCGATTGTGCCCGTGCAGCACCACGGGCGTGCCCGGAAACACCCCGCCCACAATGTCCAGCCCTTCTTCACTCTTCAGCCGCGCTTCGTACCACGCCACCGGCCCCGTCCAGGGTTGGTGCGAGTTGATGGCCAGATGGGTCTTGCCGTCGGGCGTGCGTTTGGGGGCGATGGCAAAAGTGTTCGAGCCAATCGGCAGGTCATCGGCGAAAAACGTCCGCCCCATGGCCACCGTCTTCCGGGAAACCGGGTGCTTGGGATTCTTGTGCAGCAACCCCTTCAATTCATCATCCATGCCAAAGAAGAGCGGCGATTTCGCGACAAACCCCATCACCACGTCTCTTCCATCAGTCGGCAGCACCCCCGGGATCACCTGTTTCGGATGCAGCGCCGCATAGTGGTTGTAGCCCTCCGCGTATGCTTCGCAAATCCGGCGCGTTTCGGGCGTCAAATCGGTTTCATATTTCGCGTCCACCAGTTCGCGGAACCGGAAAAGCTTCACCAGGTAATCGAACGGGGCGCCCTCGATCCCCTTGATGGAGGCCAACAATCCCCGCGCCAAAAATACGCCCTCCTGTATCGTGGCGAAATCATCCTCGCAATGCGCATAGGCCAGGCCATAGGCCACATCCGCGTCCGTTTTTCCATAAATATGCGGCACCCCATAGGTGTCGCGCAGAATGCGGACATTATACTTCCCCTCCGGCGGGATCAATCGCTTCACATCCAGGGGAGGCTTTTCACAACAAACCAAAGAGACCGAGAAAACAAGCAACAAACCAAACCGGTACATAGTTCGCATGGCAACATCCTCTCTCGTACTGGTTGGACCCGCCGCGCGGATAGCGGGGTTTCACCCCTTGTCCCCATTTCACCGGGTATTTCAGTGCCGCGCACCTGCCCTGCCCCCGTTGCCCCTTTGCCCGCTTCGATTATCCGTTGCGGCTTACACGGTCCAGCGCGTTGATATCCCGCAGCACCACGCGGCGGTTGGCGATTTCCAGCAACCCCTCATCGCGCAAATCATGCAATGTGGCCGTGGTGGTTTCACGGGTGGCGCCGATCAAATTCGCGATCTCCTGATGGGTGACATGCAATACCGGGGAAGCCTGGCCGCTTTGCCGCCGATACAACTTTAGCAGGCACGAGGCGATCCGGCTGCGCACCGTGTTGAACACCGTTTCCGCCAACACCTGCTCCAGGTCCATGGTCCGCTGGATCATGCGCCCCGCCACGATCCGCGTCAATTCAATCTCCTCGTGCACCAGCTGCCGGAAATCCTCCGCGCGCATCAGGCAAAGAATGGTTTGCTGCATGGCCTCCGCGTAATCCCCGCGCCGCGTCTTTTTGCTCAGGCATTCCTCCCCCAGCATGTCGCCGGGAAGCACGTGCCGAAAGGCCAGTTCCCGGCCATCATCCGACACCCGCGTCACTTTCACGCGGCCTTCGCGCACCCAATACACGTAGTCGCACGGATCATCCGGAAAATAAACAATCTGCCGCGCCTCGTATTCACGGTGATAGATAACGCCCCCGATGCGCGCCATGAGTTCCGGGCTCATCCCTTGGAAAAACGGCTCATCCTGAAGTGATAATGCCAGTTTGACCTTGCGTTTCATCAATACCCCGCTCGTTTACAGCATTGCCTGGACATCCGCGCAGACCCTCCTCGCGGCGGTCTTTTACCTATACTCCCAACGGCCGTTTCCATCGGGTACTATAACACGTTCCCCGATTTACTTCACCCTTTTTGAAGCACCCCTTTCGCGGCTTCTATCTGCGCATGCGCCCCCACCAACACAAGCACGTCATTGGATTGCAGCGGAAAATCCGGCGCGGGATTCGTGGCCGGACGCCCCGAGCGCACCACCGCAATGATGGTGCAGCCCGTGCGCGCCCGCAGATTCGTCTCCATGATGGTTTTTCCTGTTGCAAAGGAATCTTCCGCCAGGTAGAAGGTCTGGGTCGTGGTCCGTTCCAGTATCTTCATCAAGTCCTCCGTGGCCGCCCGGTCCGTCGGCTTGCCCCGAAGCATCCCATAGCCCCCCGAACGCACCGCGGCGATCTGCGCCTCCACGATATTGTCCGGAATGCCAAACTGCCGCAACACGTGCGCCCCCACCTCGATGGAGGTCTCAAAATCCTGCGGGATCACCCGTTTCGCCCCCAGTTGATACAAGCGGTCAATGTCCCGCGCAAAATTCGTGCGCGCGAGAATGTACAATTCCGGACGCCGCGCGCTCACCTGCGCCACCACGCGTTGCGTGGCCCGGTGATCATTCACGGCCACCACTAGGGCGCGCGCGGCGTCAATGCCCGCGTGCGCCAAGATTGACATGCGGGTGGCGTCGCCCACAATGACTTCCGCGTCCTCCTTGCGCGCCGCCTGCACCAGCGCCGGATTCATTTCCACCACGCAATACGGCACATGCGTCGCCCGCAGCATCCGGCCAAGATTCGCGCCCGTGAACCCGTATCCCACGATCACCACATGGTTCCTGAGGGTCACGGTTTGCACCTCCGCGGCGCCGTCCGTCCGCTTTTCCCGCATCAATCCGGCGAGCCAGGCCGAGATGCGGTACCCGTACGGATAGACCAGCGCGCCTCCAATCATTGTGGTCACCACATAGGCCACCAATACATCCATCATGGACGATTCCAGAAGTCCGCTGTGGTTGGCCTGATGCGCCAGCACATAACTGAACTCACTCACGGAGCACAGGGCAATCCCCGTTTGCAGGCCAATGCGCCAAGGCCAGCCCGCGGCCCGGATGGCGCCGGCGGTCACAATGGACTTGATTACAAGGGTAAGAAGCGTGGCGGAAAGGATCACGGGAAAATGGCGGATGGCGGCATCCAGATTCACCGTCATCCCCAGCGCGACAAAAAACAGGGCGTTGAATACATCCCGGAAGGGGGTGATGTCCGCCACCAGTTGATGCCGCTGGTCCGCATTCGCCAGAAGGAGTCCGGCAATACACGCGCCCAAGGCGGGCGACCATCCCACCAACTCCGCCAGCCAGGCGCCGCCGCAGGTCATCAGCACGGCAAACAACGTAAGCAATTCGCGCCCGCCGCGTCCCGAGAGCTGTTCCAATATGCGCGGCAACAGGGGCCGGGAAACCAATACTATCACCGTCAGTCCGCCCAATCCCTCAAGGCCCAGCAATATCCCGCCGCCTTGTCCATGGCCTTCCCCGCTTCCGTACACCAGGGAAAGCACCAGCATCAGAATGATTACCGCCACATCTTGCAGCAACAGAATGCCGGTGGAGGCCATCCCCGTGGTGGACGTGGTCTCCCCGCGATCACTCATCAATTTCAGGGTAATCGCCGTGCTGCTCAGCGCCACGGCCGCGCCAAGGATGAAACGGGCCGCCCACGAAAAGGATGGGAACAGGGAAAGAAACAACACCGTGACAACCGCCGTCCCCAGTATCTGGGCCGCGGCGGCGGCCATCAAGCGCACCCCGGAGCGCATCAAGGGTTCGGGAGAGAGTTCCAATCCGATCGTGAACAACAGAAGAATCAGGCCGAATTCCGAAAAATGCGACACGTCTGATTGCGACACCAACTGCCAGCCCGAGGGGCCAATGGCCACACCCGTTATCAAAAACCCGATGATGGAGGGCACCCGCAATGACCGGAACAGCCAAGCCACCACGATCGCCGTGCCAAACAGAACGACAATTTCGTCAAGTAATTCCAAGGGAACCGCCTTCCCGGTTTTGAGATAAAGTCTTTGGACCTGTTTTCATCCCTGCAAGGCACGGCATGCCGGCCGGCGCGCAAGGACGGTATTATACCCAAACCCCCGCGCCCGCGCCTACCGCGGGCGGTCTCAAATGTGGTACACTTGCTTCTAGGCGCCTCGGCGGGGACTTCGGGGCCTCGGAATGCCATAAGGAGTGAATCATGGATTTGATTGTATTTGCGATTAAGAATGACTGGGCGGTATTGCTCCCCATTATCGTCTGCTCCATTCTCGTCTTGGCCGTCACCATCGAGCGGTGGAACTTCTACCGGAAAAACCGCCGGGACGTCCTCGAATTCATCAACAAAATGGACCGCGACCTGCAACGGAACAATCTCGAAGCGGCGCTCAACATCAGTACGGAGTGCGGCGGCCTGCTCGGCGAAGTGTCCGCCGAGGGAATCCGCACCCTGGCCGAGCAGCGGCACAGTTTCGAGCGGCTGTTCGACATCACCGCCAATCTGGCCACCCGCAAATTGGAGCGCAATCTCTCGGTGCTGGGCACCATCGCCACGGTGTCCCCTTACCTCGGCCTTTTCGGCACCGTCATCCGCATTCTGCTCACCTTCGGCGAAATGGCCAAGACCGGCGGCGGCGGCGCGCCCACCATCATGTTCGGGATCGGGTCCGCCCTGATCGCCACCGCCTTCGGACTCGGCGTGGCCATCGTGGCCGTCGCGCTGAACAATTATTTCCACACCATCGTGAGCCACTGGGAAGAAGACTTCCAGATTCTGAAACTCCTGTTCATGTCCGCCTCCGATCCCCGCGCCGCCGCGGCCAGCCCGCACGCGGGGTACACTAAACGCGTGGAGATATAAACCGCCCCATGCAACTTTCCGGAAAAGTCCGACGCAGGCTGGTGGACGAGATCAACATCACGCCCCTCACCGACGTCTTTCTTGTCCTCCTGATCATCATGATGGTCGTCGCGCCCATGATGAAGGCCACCCGCATGGATATCCACCCGCCCGTGGTGGATGGCGGCGGCCCCATTGATAAAATAAAGCTGGTCCTTGAAATCACCAAGGAGGGTCAATACTTTCTCGACGGCGATCCCGTCGCTGATCCGGAACTGGCGAACGCGCTCAAAACCAAAGCCACCGACCCGCCTGAAGAACGGGGGCTTATCGTCCAAGGCGACAAGGAAACCCTTTGCAAGTACATCGTCGGCGTGTTTGCGAAGGCCAAAGAGGCGGAATACAAAAACGTCACGCTGTCCGTGGTCACCAAAACCTCCCGGCGTTTCCAATTGAATGACCCCGCCAAACCGGCAGCGCCCGTGCAACCCGCCACCATAGCCCCGAATGCGCCCGAACCGCCCGTAGTGCCCGCGGGACCGGACGGGAAATCGGCCGTAACCGGGACCACCCTTGCCCCGCCGGAACTCCCCAAGGAGCCCGCCACCCCATGAAGCGCGTCGCCGAAAGCCAAATCAGTGAAATCAACATCACCCCGCTCACGGACATCTTTCTCGTTCTGCTCATCATCATGATGATCGTCACCCCCATGCTCGAATATTCCGGCTTGAACCTGGGCATGCTGAGCGGCTCCAGCGACGCAAAAACCAAGGAAAAAAGCAAATACATCACCATCTATATCAGCCAGGACGGAAAATACACCATCAAGGGCCACGAGATAGACCGCGCCATCCTGCCCGGCGAATTGCGCTACCGCCTGAACGACAATCCCGAGGGCGTCATCATCATGGTGCATCCCGACGCCCCCTACGACGCCATGGCGTATGCGGCGGCCTCCGCCACCCAAGTCGGAATCCAACGGATTTCTTTCAAGCAGGAGAGCGTATCCGGCGCCCCCGCCCCTGACGGAAAACCGAAATCCAACAAATAATTTTGCTTGTTCACGCATATCCCCTCACTCCGCACAACTATCCGTCATTTCCCATCATCCTTTCAACGAAATTCCCGAAGGGTGCACCCCGCACATCCGCATTCTCCAATGTTGTTGCGGCCCCGCCCCGCTGGGGGAGTCCGTGCGGCTCTGTGTTTCCCTTCTTTTTTCAAACAGCCCCATCGTCTCTCACTGGACCGCAAACCTCTCAAATCCGTATACTGGCGCTTCATGTGAGAGGTGGCCCGGCGTGTCATGCGATCCGAACAGAAAACGGCCCTTGCCTTATTTGCGCTGGTGGATTGGCGGACTGCTCTTCGCCGTCACCATCATCAACTATATTGACCGGCAAACCCTCAGCGCCCTCGCCCCTATCCTCAAAAAAGAATATGAATGGACCAATGAAGATTTCGCCATCATCCTGATTTCCTTCCGGGTCGCCTATACCATCATGCAGAGCGTCTCCGGACGCCTCCTCGACAGCATCGGCACCCGCCGGGGCATGAGCCTCAGCGTGGCCTTCTACTCCATCATCGGCGCACTCACCTCGCTGGCGCAGGGGCTTGCCAGCTTCAGCGCATTCCGGTTCCTGCTGGCCTGCGGCGAATCCGCCAACAACCCCGGCGGCTCCAAGGCCGTATCGGAATGGTTTCCCGCCAAAGAACGCGCCTGGGCGGTGGCCTTGTTCGACAGCGGTTCGGCCATCGGCGGCGCGGTGGCGCCCTTTATCGTGCTGTTCATCTACAACTATTTCGACAGTTGGCGGCCCGCCTTCCTCATTACCGCCACACTCGGCTTCCTGTGGCTGCTGGCTTGGCGCAAGCTCTACCACACCCCGGAAAAACATCCCCGCATATCGCCGGAAGAATTGAACTATATTTTGAAA
>CAYXPO010000140.1:3367-9653 GCA_964466925.1 uncultured Nitrospirales bacterium | reverse complement strand
GAGTACCGGGCCGACAAGGCGATTTAGCAAACCCCAGTTCCTGACGCGCACCCTCATAGCCGGATTGTATGGCGCTTGCCTGGCACGGCGTGTGGCAACCCTCGGCATAGCACGACCCCTGCGGGCCGGGCTCGATGCCGTTCAACTCATCACAGTTGATATAGCCGTCCTGATCAAAATCCATCGCCGTGAACTGCTCTTGCGAAATGCCGCTGCTCAGCTTGTGCAGTTCGTCCAAGGTGAAAAGGTTGTCTTCGTTCGGATCAATATCCGGCATCAGGGAGAGCAACAAAGAACTCCCCGTGAATTCACCTTCCGACAGGTAGTTGTCGTGATTGGAATCAATCAAGAACCAGCCAATCGAGACAAAGGGCGCAATGGCCTGAAACTCGGCCTTCGACAACAACAGATCATGGTCGGTGTCCCCGAAAAGGATCATCACTTTGTAATAATTGGCCGCCGAATCAATGTCGCACGGCGTTTCCCCTTCGGATTGCCCTTCCACGGCGCCCTCGGACGCGCCTTCCGCGGCGCCTTCGCCGCAATCCGGGCAACCGCCGTAATAGTCCTTAATGTTCTTGTTGATGGCGGCGCTCACAAACGCATCATAATCATTGGGCTTCGTCACCACCCACGCCTGATATTCGCCGTAATTGCAGACGCCATCCGTGTCCGCGTCGCCGTTCTTGGCCAGATACGGCTCCGCCGAACCGTCAAACACCCCATAATCAATACTCGGGAGATTCGGGATGAAACTGGCCAGCGTCTGCAACAGGGTGTTGATCAACTCTTCTTGACCCGACGTGGCCAACGCGGCGATCACCCGGGCCATCAATCCGGCGTCCGGCGCGGCAGGCATGGGGATGCCATAGATGGTGGAGGGCCAGGCGGCCACCAACGCCGCCGCGATGACTTCGGCGGCGATACGGTTTGTAAGGTACGGGGTATACACGCAACAATGGTTGGGGGCGAGCCGGTTCGACAGGATCGCATCGAACAAGCGCGCTTGCGCGATATCCGACATCCCGTTGAAGTCCAAATCCGCCGTTTCTGTGGAGATTAACCCCCCAATAATCGGGATTTGACTCAACGTGGTATAAAGGGAACGCAAATCATCTTCAAAATTCGGATCATAGCCCAATCCCAGGCACAGCACATTGCTGCACGGCGCGACATCGCAGAAGGTGTCGTCCTGCGCCCATGCGGGGGCGGGGGTCACACTCAAGAGACCGCACAGCAAGGTGCCGGCCATCCAAAACATACGGAAAGAAAATCGTTTCATGGTTCATTCTCCGTGGGTGAAATCACGCACTTACATCCATTACGAAGTCAGACACGCTCAATTGTTTCGGAACGTCAAACGCTTGGGGGAGGGGCATGAGGGATGAGGCTGAAGGTATACCGTTCCGGTCTTTGTAAACGGTCCATCCATTTTTGATCGCGCAAACAAAGCAGGCGGGAGGGCAGTGCTTCTTCATGGGTCCAGCCGTCCGCGATAACGGTCCCTGCCGTAAAAAGAACCTTATCATTATATTCCGGAAGAATCGCCTGGGGCTGCGGATCCTTTGGAGAAGAAGCCGGACGCGGAGAACCTTGCTGGGTCTCGGCGAGAATCGCCTGCAAGTCTAGTATATCCACCCGCCCGTCGGCATTCAGGTCGGACAGGGGCACAAGAGCCTTCCGGTCATTCGTAAGTATTTGGGAAACAAGCTTTTGCAAATCGGATACATTGCATGCATGGTCGCCATTCAGGTCGCCATGCACCGGCGTGGAAACCATGGGAAGGGCCATGGAACACACCAGCGCGGCCATCACCACAAAAGCGCAGGCCTTTTCTTTGGGGTTCGCGCACATATATCCTCCATGCACTACGATACCATGGAAGCAAAAAAGCAGTCAAGTGCGGGGTGCGGGGCCTGAAAACCGCCACAAGCAAGGAATTAACGAATAATCCGCACTTCTTCTTCCAACAGGATGCCAAAACGGTCCCGAACCCGGTGTTTCGCCAGCTCTATGAGGCTCAGAATATCCGAAAATGTGGCATTTTGATCGTTCATGATGAAGTTGGCGTGTTTGGCACTAATTACCGCCCCGCCCCGGCGGGTTCCCTTGAGGCCGCAGGCTTCAATAAGCCGCGCGGCGTGTTCTCCCGGAGGATTCTTGAACACACTTCCGCAACAAAGCCCTTGCGGCTGGGTTTCCCGCCGCCGCTGAAGATAGTGCGTGTACACCTTCTGCTGATCTTGCTCCGATACGGAAAAATGGAACCATCCGCCCAAGATCAGTTCTCCGGGAGCGCAAAAATGCTGTTGACGGTAATTATAGGATTCCGGAGTGATCGTTACGGTACGCAACTCATGGGGCCCCGCAATATCCACCGATTCCAACCATTGACAGGTGCTCCCGTTCACCGTCCCCGCGTTCATGAAGATCGCCCCGCCCACGGAACCGGGTATTCCGGCGAGGGCGCCCACCCCTTCATAATTGTTCGGCACTAATACCTCGCGCACGAAAGCCGGCAAGGCAACGCCGGCCCCGGCGTAATGCCGGCCTTGGCCCCAATCGCGCTGTTCACACAGGTTCCCGGTAAACAGAACCGTGCCGGGAAACCCATCCTCTGAAATCAACACATTCGAGCCGGCCCCCAGCACAAGGTACGGTTCGCTTTGCGCCGCCATCCAGGCAAACGCTTGCCGCGCCTCCTCCACCGTTCTTGGAAACAAGGCCCGCCGCGCCACTCCGCCCACCCGGTAATACGTGTGCGGCGCCAGATGAAAATTCTCTTTGACAAAATCAAATACCATGCCTCCCCCTTCCTCCTTAATATCCGTATATTCCCCGCTTTCGTGCTATTGGCTTTTTGCCTCTCTTCTCATGCCCAGGTGATCAGTGCGGTCTCGTGTTTCTCCGCCAAGTCGGTATGGTACGGAATAACCCGCATGGTGAAGCCCTGTTGCCCGGTTTCCCGGCAGAGAATGGCGCCCTCGAAGCGGAAGGTGCCATTGCCCAGTTTCTTTGTGCAGGTCATTTCCATGGTCCGGCCCAGCGGAATCTGCCCATGCGGGTCCACATCGCCAAAATAAATTTCGACGGTGACATCCGTGCTGTCCAGCGGCCCCAGGAACACCTCGGTGGTCACTTGCAGGCTCGACCCCACCGGAAGGCCTTCTGTCGGGCCGCAATCCACATTCACAAAACGAACCTGCGGCCAATTGGCCTGGATGCGCTCTTTCCAATGCGCCAACGCCAGCGCGCGCGCCCGTTTATCGTCAATGAGTTCGCGTTTGCGGCGCGAACACGGAATATAGGCGCGGTCCGTGTATTCCTGGACCATGCGGTAGGTATTGAAGACCGGGCAAATGGTTCGTATCGCCGATTTCATCCGCGCAATCCATTCGCGCGGCAGGCCGTCCCGTCCGCGATCATAAAACACCGGCACGACTTCCTTTTCCAGGATCATGTACAACGCTTCGCTCTCCACCACGTCCTGCTCCTCCGTGCTGTCGTACATTTCCCCCTTCCCGATGCTCCAGCCGTTTTCGCCCAGGAATTCCGCTTCGCACCACCATCCGTCCGGAATGCTGATGTTGAGCGCGCCGTTCGCCGCCGCCTTCATGCCGCTCGTGCCGCTCGCCTCCATCGGACGCCGGGGCGTGTTCAGCCAGCAATCCACACCTTGCACCATGTACCGCGCCACATTGATGTCATAATCTTCAATAAACACAACGTGATTGCGCAGTTGCGCGTCGCGCGCGAAATGAACGATCTGCCGGATAAGCTCTTTCCCCGCCGTGTCCTGCGGATGCGCCTTCCCGGAAAGGATCAACTGCACCCGCCGCTGCGGATTGGTCAGAATCTGCTTGAGCCGCTCCGGATTGCGCAGCATCAGATTGACCCGCTTGTACGTCGCGAACCGGCGCGCGAACCCGATGGTCAGAATTTCCGGATCCAAGACCTCGAGGGCCTGCCGCACATCGGCGCTGGGCGCGCCCCGGTTGATCATTTGCCGGTTCAGCCGTCCCCGCGCGAAGTTCACCAGCCGTTCACGCCGCCGCTCGTGGGTCCGCCACAATTCCGTGTCAGGCACCTCGTCAATCCGTTCCCAGATACTCTGATCATCCGGGCGGTTGATCCATTCCGGCCCCAAATACCGGTCATACAAATCCGCCAAATCATGCGAAATCCAGAACCGGGTATGCACGCCGTTCGTGATGGACGTGATCGGCACTTCGTTCTCCGGAATGTCCTTCCAGGTTTGCGCCCACATGTTCCGCGACACCTGCCCATGCAGTTTGCTCACCCCGTTCGCGCCCGCGCTCAATTTCAGCGCCAGCACCGTCATGCAGAAGGGTTCCCGCGCGTCCGAAGGATTCTGGCGGCCCAGCGCCAGCAACTGATTCATGTTGATTCCGGTGTCCGCACAATACTTCCGGAAATACTTCTCAATCAGCCCGGTGTCGAACATGTCGTTCCCCGCCGGAACCGGCGTGTGCGTGGTGAAAAAGCTCCCCGCCTTCACCGTCTCGATGGCCTCCCGGAATGTCAGCTTTTCCCGCTGAATGATTTCCTTCACCCGTTGCAGCGTCATGAACGCCGCATGCCCTTCGTTCATGTGATATACACTCGGCGTCAAATGCAGCGCGTGCAGCGCGAGCACACCGCCCATCCCCAGCATGATTTCCTGCCGAATCCGCGTCTCCCGGTCGCCTCCGTACAATTGCGCCGTGATGACCCGCGCCTGCGGGCTGTTCGCCTCATGGTCGCAGTCCAATAGATACAAGGGAACCCTCCCCACGTCGCACCGCCAGATATACGCCTTCACCATCTCTTCGGGATACTCCACCTCGATCACTACCGGCTTCCCGTTCGCATCCCGCACCAACTGAATCGGCATGTTGTAAAAGTCGTTGCGCGGATAGGTTTCCTGCTGCCAGCCGTCCGCGTTCAAATACTGCCGGAAATAGCCTTCCCGGTAGAGCAGCCCGATGCCCACCAGCGGCAATCCCAGGTCGCTCGCCGCCTTCAAATGGTCTCCCGCCAGCAATCCCAGACCACCGGAATAGATGCTCAGCGATTCATGAATGCCGAACTCCGCCGACATGTAGGCCGCCTGGATTTCCTCCGGCGCCTGCGGGTTGCGCTCAAACCAGGTGTTGGCCGAAAGGTAGCGCTGCAGTTTTTCCCACACCCGGTCCAAATGCGCCAGAAAGCTGTCGTTCCGCGCCAGTTCCTCCAGCCGCACCTGGCTTACTTCGCCCAGCAGCCGCCGGGGATTCTGATGCACCTCCACCCACAAATCTCGATCAATCCGGAAAAACAACTCCACCGCCTCCGGGTCCCAGCACCACCAAAGATTGTCCGCCACCGAAAGCAGATGTTCGAGCCGTTCCGGCAGTTTCGGCACCACGGTGTATTTGGTCACATGCGGCATAACGCTTCCTCCCATTACGGTTAACGCGCATAACAATACCAGTAGTGCCCCTTGCTGAACAAGATTCCCCTGCGATCAAAAGGCAGGGTGCGTTTCCCCAAGGCGAACGGCAAAGGGAAATGCCGCCGCCCCGCGGAAAGTTCCCTTCGCCTGTCAAACGTGCCGGACACGGCCGGCCATGTACCCCCTACCAGACAGATCGCTCTAGCGACAGCCTACTTACATTCCTCGAAGCGGAGGCTGTCCCAGACTTGGCCGCAGGCGGGACAGACCTTGGGCGCCATCAGCAACATGGCGACATAGCCGCATTCACAAAAAATATGGCAGGTTTTAGGCCGTTCCACAATCAACACGTCACACATATCCGTTACTCCACGGTTAGCACCCGGTCATCCTTCCCAAGATGATCTATCGGCTATTTAGTTATACCACTTAACCCCTGAAAATGTGACATTTTGCCTTGATTCATTCTTGGCCTAATGCGCATGTTTTCCACTTTGCCCCCGGCGCCTCCCCTGCGGGGAAATCCGGCGGTATGCATAAAGTTGATTCCACACCGGGGACATTTTATACTGAATCAACCTGCCAGGGTGTAAATCCTGGCTGGGGGGTATAGTTTATGCTCGATGGACAGGTACTGGTATTGAACCGATCGTGGGTGGCCGTACACGTCGCCCCCGTACGCCGCGCCCTGACCTTGCTGTTTCAGGGCCATGCGCGGGTTGTGCACCCCAAAGACTACACCCTCTATGATTTCGACAACTGGTGCGCCCTGTCCAAATCCAGGGATAATTTCGATTCCGGACGGTTCATCCATACCCCCACGTTTCAGATTCGCCTTCCCGAGGTCATCCT
>CAYXPO010000140.1:0-3357 GCA_964466925.1 uncultured Nitrospirales bacterium | reverse complement strand
TCCCGCCGCAACATTTTCGAGCGCGACGAGCAGCGCTGCCAGTATTGCGGACACCGCCTGCCCAAACAGGAGCTGACCATTGACCACGTCCTGCCGCGTTCCCGTGGCGGACGCGACACGTGGGAAAACCTCGTTTTGGCCTGCATCCATTGCAACCTGAAAAAAAGCAACCGTACCCCCGACGAGGCCAATATGCGCCTGCTCCACAAGCCCGTGGCACCCCATTGGCTTCCGCGCTTCGGCATGCCCATTCCGAAAGACGAGTTGATGAGTTGGCAACGCTTCGTGGACCTCGCCTACTGGCACACCGACATCGGCGAATAACCCTGCTGCATAGTGTGCCGAATAAGATCGGACAGATTCGGTTCGATCCGTTTGATCCCGGCCTCCATCCCCCACAGATGAACCGCCTGCTCTGTCCCCGCTATACTGAAGACCTCCATAATCCCTGGAACCGGAAGGAAGACCATGACCCAGCAAGGCCCCGCCCGCCATTTCCCGCGCTACGCGGACGTGGCTATCCCCTTGCCCGTGGATCATACCTTTACCTATGCGGTTCCTCCGGCCTTGCAGGGCCGTGCCGCCGTAGGCATGCGCGCTTTCGTCCCCATGGCCCGCCGCATCGAAACGGGTTACATCGTTTCCCTAAAAGAACACACGGACGTGGAAACGGTCCGTGAACTCCTCGATCTCCCCGACGAATCCCCCGTATTCTCCAATTCTATGCTAAGCCTCTGCCAATGGATTGCCGAATACTACTGCTGCTCCTGGGGCGAGGCCCTGCAATGCGCGCTCCCCGCCGGGCTCAAATCCGGCGCCCGCATGCGCTACCACCTGATCCCGGAAGAGGCCGCCTCCGGCCATTTCTCCGAACGCCAGCGCGCCATCATCGCCGCTCTCTTCAAACGGGGACCTTTGCTGGAACATCAAATCGCGTCCCTCGCGGGACGAAAATCCCTCAGTTCCGCCCTCCACGCCCTGATAAAGCGCGGTGTCGTATGTGCGGAACCCGCCCTCGACGAAACCAGCGTGTCCATACGCACCGAAACGTGGGTGTGCCTGCGCGAAGACAGCGTCCTCCCGGTGGCCGAACTGCTCCAATTGCAACGCCGGGCGCCCAAACAAGCCGCCGTCTACCTCGACCTGCTCCATGGTCAGCCGGAACGCACCGCCGCCGAACTCTGCGGAAAGCATTCCGTCACCGTGTCCGTGGTGCAAGCCCTCGTGGACAAAGGATTGGTCAACCGGGTCGAACGCGAATTTTACCGGAGGCCGGATATCTCCACGGCCATCGCTTCCCCCGGCAAACACGAACTCAACCCCGAACAACAGCAGGCCCATGATGCCATCACCCGGGCGTTGAACTCCCAGCGCTTTCAAACCTTCCTCCTCCGGGGCATCACCGGCTCCGGAAAAACCGAGGTCTACCTCCAGGCCATAGAACACGCCCTTGCCCTGGGCAAAGACGCCATCATCCTCGTCCCCGAAATTTCGCTCACCCCGCAAACCGTCGGACGCTTCTACGCCCGGTTCCAGCAATCCATTGCCGTGCTCCACAGCGGCCTCAGCCTCGGCGAACGCTACGACGAATGGCGGCGCGCCCAGCGGGGCGAAGTGAAAATTGTCGTGGGCGCGCGCTCCGCCGTGTTCGCGCCGTTACGGAATGTCGGCATCCTCATCGTGGATGAAGAACACGACAATTCCTACAAACAAGGCGACACGCCCCGCTATCACGCCCGCGACGTGGCCATCATGCGCGCCAAGATGAACAATGCGGTCTGCGTGCTCGGCTCCGCCACCCCCTCCATCGAATCCTTCCATAATTCGGAAATCGGCAAATCCACCCGGCTCGAACTCCGCCAGCGCGCCACCGCCAGCCCCTTGCCCGAAGTCAAGCTAATTGACATGCGGATCGAAACCAAGGAAACCAGCGGCCAGATCATCCTGTCACGGTCCCTTGAAGAAGCCGTCAACGCCCGGCTCGACGCCCGCGAACAAGTCATTCTCCTGCTGAACCGCCGGGGCTTCGCCCCCTATGTGCTATGCCCCTCCTGCGGATGGGTCGCCCCCTGCGAGAATTGCCAGGTCAGCATGACCTACCACAGCAGCGGCGGGGTGTTGCGGTGCCATTATTGCGGCGCGCAACGAATCCGCCCGGAACATTGCGACGTGTGCGGATTCAAACCCCTCCTCTATCTGGGCACAGGCACCCAAAAAGCCGAAGACTACCTCCTGCGCTCCTTTCCCCGTGCACGCATCGAGCGCATGGACGCCGACACCACCTCCGGAAAAGGCGGGCACGCCAAAATCCTTGGCCGCTTCGCCAATGGCGAAATAGACATCCTCATCGGCACCCAAATGCTCGCCAAAGGCCATGACTACCCCGGCGTGACCCTCGTCGGCGTCATCAATGCCGACACCGGCCTCAACATGCCCGACTTCCGTGCCGCCGAACAAACCTTCCAACTCCTCACCCAGGTCGCCGGACGCGCCGGACGCGGCGACCGCCCCGGTGAAGTCTACATCCAAACCTTCCGGCCCCGGCACTACGCCATCCAGGCCGCCGCCCATCATGACTATACCGCCTTCCACGCCGAAGAACTCCGCCACCGCCAGACCGCCGGATACCCCCCCTTCCGCCGCATGGCCAACTTCTCCATCGAAAGCGAAGACCCCGCCCTCGCCGAACGCCACGCCGTCCTCTTGAAACGCCTCGCCAAAGAACACATCGAAACCCTGAACCTCAACGGCGTCGAAATCCTCGGACCCGCCCCGGCCCTCATCCGCCGCGTCAACAAAAAATACCGCTGGAACCTCGCCCTCCTCTCCCGCAGCGCCCAACGCCTCAATACCCTCGCCCGCGCCCTCCGCGATGCCTTCCTGGCCCAAGCCCCCGCCCACAAACTCCAACTTAAAATAGACCTCGACCCCTACGGCAGCTTTTAATCAAACCACTCCCCAATCATCAATCGTCAATTTTGAACAATGCCGCTCCAGAAAACGGCGATACAATAAAATTGTTCATTAGCCCGGATATCTCACCATTCGTCTTGCCTGTATGTCCTTGCGGAGCCACCGGCCGCCTTCGGCGGCGATTCGCGGAAGGACTCACGGCCAAGTCCGGCAACGGTCTTGACCGTGCCACGCAGCGAGCGCGATGTGTCGCGTGAAGCCTGTTACTGTTGCGTGGCACGGTCAATCCGCCGAAGGTGGATTGGCCGTGGGTTCCAGCTCGAACCTCCGCTGTTCAGCGTGCGTATTTCCTGGACAGCCAGACCCCGGTTCCAACCAGGCCCACCAGGACCACCGCAGTCGTCACAAGCAACCACGGTTGGAGAAGGTACTCCCGCCAGGACA
>CAYXPO010000139.1:558-9685 GCA_964466925.1 uncultured Nitrospirales bacterium | reverse complement strand
CTCATTTTTCCCTCATTTCGTCTTCAAGATCAATATGGTTACGGAATTCGGCGGGCACAGATGCGGGAATTCCGGTTGAATCCCTTGGATTGTTTTGTGTACCGGGGCCACCCGCAACGGTTCGTCCAGTGAATTCTCATCCTCCGGTGACGCGGAGGTGAGTACAATTTCCTCGCCTTCCGGCGCCAATGCGATAGACCCCTTGAAACGAAGCAGGGTTTCCTGCGGTTTGTCCGAAGCATTGGCCAGCTTCACAATGAGGCTGTTGTCTGCCGTTCTTCGGCCCGCCACGGCCGCCATGGGGGCGGGAGCGGGCAAGGTCACGTCGTGAATCAATTCACCGTTCAGAAAGCAGCGCAGCTGGCCGCCCTGGGTGTCAATGCGAAGGTCATACCAACGTCCCGTTTCGATACGCCCTTCGGAGCGGTTGCCCACGGTGGATTTGGCGCCATTCCGGCACATTTCCAGGCCATGCCAGCGATTGCCCCAGCCGCCCAGATTCCACCACACCCAGTTGTTGTCATCCCTCACGTTGAACATAATCAGAAAGCCTTCCGCGCCGCTGATTTTCCGGGCCTTCAGGGTGATGGTGTAATCGGACCAGGAAGGACTCCCGGCCACGCTCCGGAGGTCCGCATCCTCCGAGCGCTGTTGATAGGCGCCATCCTTCACAGCCCAAGTGCCGCGCCTCGCTTTCCAGCCTTCCGCCTTGTGCGCGAAGTCCGAAGCAAGCAGCACCTCATTCCCGCGCGTTACTTTAAGGTCTTTGAATTCCGCCTGGGTTTGCCATGTGCCCAAGCCAATGCCGCCGCCCGGCATCGCGGCGGGACCGGACTCACAGCGCAGGGTGGAAGCCAACGACGCGTCCGCACGGTATTCCGCGAACAGTTTTTGCACATGATAGGAAGGCGTGCCATAACACCGCGAGGAATCGAACACAATCGCATCGGGATTCCAGGCGCGGTCATTCACATGGACAAAAAGCGGGGCATAGGAGGACATCATGACGATGTCCGCGTTGCGTTCGAGGCCCGTGAGAAAGGCGGCTTCCGCCACCGCGGCCCGCAGGTTGCCCTGGCCGCATTGGTTCACCACGGCATATTCGCCCACATAGATTTTGGGGCCTTTGCGGTCGTATCCGTCGTAATGATGGGCTTCGCCCTGAAAGAATTCGGGGCTGTTGTAATAATGCTCGTCAACAATATCCATCGGCGCGCTGTTGACGGTGGTGTTGGCGATGCATTGAATTTCAGGATAGCGCTGTTTGACGGCTTCATAAAACTGCTGATACCGGGATTCATACTCGGGTCCGGAATTTTCATTGCCGATCTCCAGGTATTTCAAGCCGAACGGTTTGGGGTGGCCCTGCCTGGCCCGTTCCGCGCCCCACCGGCTGGTCTCCGGGCCATTCGCGTACTCGATGGCGTCCAACGCGTCTTGTATCCATTCCTCCAATTGATCCATCGGCACCAGTTCCGGCGCGCGCCCCTGGCAGGTCATGCCGCAGTTGATGACCAGCATCGGCGCGGCGCCAAGGTCTTCGCACAATTGCAGCAATTCGTGATATCCCAGGCCGTTGGAGGTCCGGTAGCCCCAAAGATTCCAATGGCCCGGACGTTCCTCGACGGGGCCTATGGTTTTTTTCCAGCGGAGGGCCGTCTCATAGGTGAACCCCTCCACGAAGCAACCACCGGGAAAACGGATAAATGCGGGTTTCATCGCCGCGAGCATTTCGGTCAAATCCACGCGGGTTCCGTTCAGGTGATTCTTGTAGGTATCTTCCGGGAACAACGAAACGGCATCCAGCCATACCATGCCGCTGCTTTTTGCTGAAATGATCAACCGTGCCTGCATATCCGTTCTTGCACTTTTAAGCGTGCCCGTATGTTTTTCCCAAGCCGTGCCGAGACCGGAAATTTCCTGTTGCGCATACACGGTTCCTGTATTCCCTTCCAAGCCAATGGTCAGTGGTCCTTTGAAATCAGCATCCACCTTGGCATACAGCGAAAAGGAATAGTTGCCGCCTTCTTTCACCGCCATGCCCCCAAAGCCCTCATTCGCCGCCCCCGCGCAATGCACGCCATCACCCTTCAGGTTGATCCGCAGGGAATGCGTGTTTGCCGCATTGATGGGGTCTTTCTCCTCCAGAGCAAGCGCCGCGCGGGATTTTCCCTCGTTCACGGGTTTCCAGCCGGGCGTGGGGTCCGTGTCATCAAATTTCGTGGTCCATCCATTAGGGGTGCGGAGGGTCTTGTCCTTGACGGTGCACCGGGCAGGAGGCGTCATGTCTTCAAGCGAGCCGTTCCGCACCATTTGCGCATACAACCCGCCATCCGCCGCGTGATTGATATCCTCGAAGAAAATGCCGTATAACGCGGGGCTGACCGGCGTGGCGGGCTGGGTAAGATCGATGGTTAATTCGGCCCGGCCCGTTACCACGGCCACCAATACACATACGCTGCTCAGTACCGCCATCATGATCGTATTCCTTTCAAGGGGCAACGGTTATTTCTAAATCGGAGCAAGAATGCGCCGCAATCCCTCTGCAAATTCTTCCGGCGGGGCCAGCAGGCTCACCACCAGGCAATATCCGGGCTCGAATCCGAACATGCAGCCGGGGTGTACATAGACCTGCCGCCGGTTTATCAGATTCAGTGCAAAACGCTCGTCATCCATCCCTTCGGGCAACTCCAGCACCAAGTACCAGCCGCCCGCCGGAAACGTGCAGCGGAAGGCGGTTTGTCCTTCGAGAAGAGAGTGCGCCAAGCGTTCGTTTTCACATAACCGGTCATTAATTCCGTGCTGGATCGTTTCCCGTTGGCGCATCAATGCAGGCAAGGCCAGTTGGACTGGTGTATTCACTGAGAGATAGGTGTCCGCGATGATTTCCAGGCGTTCACGCGCCTCTTGAACCCGTGCGGGCGCACCATCCATCAGCATCCAGGATAATTTGAGCTGGGGCAGTCCCAGAATTTTAGAAATGCCATTCAAGGTGAACACAGGAACAGAGGTGGAACGAATCGGGGTATAGATGGTGCCTTCCCGGCAATAGTCCGAAAACACTTCGTCCACGATAATGCACAGGCTATGTTCTTCCGCAAGGCGGAGCAATGCTTCCGCTTCTTCCGCCGAGGCCACCGTGCCCGTGGGATTGTTGGGTTGAATCCAAACCAACGTTTTTGTATTGGGCCGGATGCTTTTTTTTAGACCGGCCAAATCAATGCGCCAAGAAGAATCTGCCCCTGGGGCGCGCACCAGAGGATAGTGGTCCAGTTCAACCATTTCCATAAGCGCGGCAAAATCGAGCAGAGGATATCCCGGCGTGGGCGCCAGTATGGCATCGCCGGGATCGCAGAATAACTTCAACAGGTACGAATACGCTTCCGATGTTCCCGACGTGAGCAGAATCTGGTCCGGCGCGATGGTCCAGCCTCTGGATGCGTAATAGGACGCAATCGCCTCACGGGCGTTTAACATTCCTTTCGGGTCGGGACAGTACTGGTGCGCGCCGGGACTGGCAAGCGCCTCGCAGAGCACGCCCTCCGGAAAGACCAAGCCGGCCTGCGTCGGATTCGACTGGGTGAGATCGAACACCTTTGCCTCCTTCGCGCGCGCCTCCCGAAGCGCATGGGCCAGTTCGTTCTCTCCGCCCGCCAAATCCAATGAATCAAAACGTTTTGAAAACGGCATAAGTCCTCACATCACAAGGCCATACAATCTGAAACGCTGCACAGGCCAATCTTCATTTTTCATCAACATTCGTTTCAAAGACCTATTGCTATAACTTATCAAGAAATCGAACAATTTTCCGGACAAGTTGTTCCTTCTTGTCCAGTTCACATTCCCAAATGACAAGCACACGCCAGCCCTCTTTTCGCAGCAGACACCGGTTTTCTTTATCACGCTGTGCATTTCGCGTGAGTTTGGAAATCCAATATCCCGTGTTTGATTTGGGGATGCGGGTAATCCTGCATTTCGCCGATGCATGTTGATGCCAAAAGCAGCCATGAACAAAAATCACTTTTCGGCGCGATGTAAAAACAAGGTCCGGCTTTCCGGGCATTTTCCTCGCATGAAGCCGGTAACGATACCCCAAACGATGGATCAGCCTGCGGACAACCATTTCAGGTTCCATGCCGGTGGAACGAATCCGGCGCATGTTTTCGCTGCGCTCATCCTTGGTAAGGTTGTCCATGGAATTAAATCGCCAGATCAAGAGGCAGGTCGCTAATATCCCGAAGACGCTTTCCATCCACCATGGTCTTCAGCATGTTTACACTATCTTCCGCATCCAGTTCTTGAACCGTGGAAAGAAGTTCAGCCAGCGCGAAATGGTAAACACAATCAATGTCCCCTGTTCCCAAGGCAATGGAGGCAATTCTGCTGGGCAGGGGCTCGCCGGTAATGATGCAAATATGCGGCAGTGGCCCTTTACGATTACGAATCAAGTTCAATGCCTCGGAACGGGCATTTTGCGCACGATCGCTGCGAATGGTCCATTTGCACGAAATGCTGGCATGAAGGATGGGAAGAGAATTGTTCTTTTTCCTTAAACTGGCATACCGCGTTACGGAATCATCCAGGATTTTTTTCTTGACGTTAATTATGGCATCATCTTCCGGTTCCCGGGCAATGATGATATCCGGTGTGATTGTATAATCACTTCCCAATACGGCAGCCAAATCAGGATTTTCATGGGCGGCCTTATCCAATGCAAGTAAATGCTGGTATTGATCAAAACAGGCGATTTCCAGACGATTCCTGCTTGCCGTGCAAAGAATCCTCCACTTGCCCGGCCGCAAATGCTCAAGCTGTAAAAAAGTATTCCGAATAAACACTTCACATATTTCTTCAAAACGATTCCCGGAGCTTTGTCCTGCCAAACGTGTTCCTGATGAATATTGTCCAAGGCGTTTCACAATCCCCTGAGCAATTGCGACACTAATCCGGCTGTCCTTATCCGCGTTACTGGGGATTTTTTTCGCATCCACCCGGAGGATAGTGTCCTTCAATTGTGCATGAAACGCCGCACGGGCCTTTGAAAAATGAGTGGCGGTATTCATACCGCTATTTTCCCCCTTTCCGCGCCTTTCAAGCACTTCAAGATCTGTTTTGCGGCCGCACAGGCTACTGGAGGTGGAAATGCGTTGCCAATTTGTCTGTACGCATGGGTTTTCCGGCCCGTGAAGTGCCATGTGTCTGGAAATCCTTGAATTCTAGCTACCATCCGCAAGGTAAGACCTGGCATTCCTTCGAAATATTTGGACGGGGGCGCTTCCGCGATTATGTGTCCATTGATGCCCAGTGCCGCCCATGCCTTTTTGGCCCGCGAGGGCCCAAGGTCCGGACCTCCATGTTTCCGGGACCCCCCCACAATGGTGGGTGCAATCCCGATGGCTTGCCGGCGCCATTTGTCAGCGCCTTCCCATCTTTCCGCGGCCATTAGATCATAAAGTACATCGCCAACACTTTGAGGAAGGGTACCATTGGGCTTGGGCCACGAAAAATGAGACCAAAGCGACCTTGGCATGGCTACGATTACCACACGGGGCCGCAATTGGGGCACGCCAAATTCACAGGCATTCAGCAGCTTCCAATCCACTTCATAACCCATTTTATGAAAGCGTTGCCGGATATGTTCCCGGTATTCGGAAAATACAGGGTCAAGAAAGCCTCGTACATTTTCGATGAGCACGGCGCGAGGTCTTATGGTGTCTATGATGTTCAATGCCGCCGGAAACAAATCCCGCTCGTCTTCATTTCCCAATTGCTTTCCAGCCACGGAAAACGGCGGGCAAGGCAGTCCCGCCGCCAGCAGGTCCACGCGGCCGGCATATTCCTTCGCAGCCTTCCAGGCTTTTATGTCATGTTCCAGCACATTCCAGGCCGGGCGGTTCGTTCGAAGTGTCTGGATACAGTGTTTGTCATTGTCGATCAGCAGCATATGGGAAAAACCGGCCTGCTCCAACCCTAACGCTTGGCCGCCCGCGCCCGCGCAAAGTTCTATACAGTTCATTTTTTGTTCCATAACACTGCAACCTCGAAGTTCAGACTGCCGGAACAATTCATATTCGCCGACGCCTGGACAGTATGACATCAAAACATTCCGCCACTATTATGTCATGCGCAAAAATACCAGACAACCTTTTTCCCGGCACTTCTTTGTCCGGTACGGAAATCCTTCATTTTTCACGTGTTTTGCCATGAATATCCTTGTTATTATGGGCGTATCACGAATGGCGGAAACGGAAGAGAAGTAGGGTATAATCCCCGGCATGGATAGATGCAGTATATTCGGAGTAGTTTTGGTGCTCGTGGCCATTGCGGGATGGGCGCAGCCGCCTGCGGCAGGGCCGGAACCGGAGGCGCCGGCGGACCCCTGGCGGGAGGCCACGCTGTACCGGGATGAATGGGGCGTGCCGCATGTGTATGCGGAGAATGCGCGTGCGCTGGGGTTTGCGTTTGGGTATGCGCAGGCGGAAGATCATTTGGACGCCATGCTGATGGCCTATCGCATGGCCAACGGCCGGGCGGCGGAGGTGTTGGGGGCTTCCTATGCGGATTCGGACGCCTTTTCGTTAAAGATGGGCCATGCGCGGCTGGCCCGGGAGGCGTTTGATGCGCTCGATCCGGTCATGAACGATCTTTGCACGGGATTCGCACAGGGGGTGAACGCGTGGATTGCGGAACACCCGGAGGAGACACCGGACTGGGCGGAAGGCATGCAGCCGCCGGATATTCTCGCGCTCTGGCATGCATTTCTGATGAGCATGGCCCCAATGGACTTGCCGGAGGTGTACCGGCGTCCGCGCGCGTTTGACACGGGGAATGCCTGGGCCTTGGCGCCGCCGCGCACGGAAGAAGGGAAAACCATTCTCGTCATCAACCCGCACCAATATTACAACGGCCCCTTCCAATGGTATGAGGCCCATTTGGTCCTGGGGGATTTGGATATGGCGGGGGCCACGCTCTACGGCCTTCCCGTGCTGCTCCAAGGGCACAATGCCGCCCTGGGCTGGGCGTTGACGCCCAACCTGCCGGATACGGCGGATGTCTTCGAGGAGCACGTGGCGCGGGACAAGGAGGGAAAGCGCAAAACGCCCATCCCCGGCGTGGCGTTGGATGAAGGCCAGCTTTACATGATGAAATACATGAGTTCCGCCCAGCCGTACCGGGTGCGCACGGACGCGGGGCTGGAAGAGCGGTGGGTGCCGGTGGTGCTTGGCGTCCGCGGCCCCATGTTTGACCTTCACAGCAACGAACTGTTCTCGTGGCGCATTGGCGGGTACCGGGATTTCGGCGGGTTGCTCCAGCTTTTTGAGATGGGCCGCGCACAGTCGCTCGAAGCCTTCCAGCAGGCGCTGCTGGCCCATCAACTGCCCTGTTTTCACATCCTCTATGCGGATCGGGAAGGCAATCTCTTTTATACCTACTTTGCGAAAACCGGCGACCGCGCCATGCCGGACTCCGCCCTCCAAGAGCGCCAGGATAAGGGGGCGGACTATCTGGATTGGAAGAAACCCATTCCCGCGAATGTGGAGGCGATGACTTGGGCAAACCTGATCCCCCCCATTGCCCTGCCGCATCTCACCAATCCGCCCTCCGGCTTTCTTCAAGCCTGCGGCAACCCGCCCTGGACGGTCACGGATGATTTGCCGTTTGGACCGGAGGACGTGGCGCCGTGGATGGTGAGTGATCCGGACAGCTACCGCGCGAAACGGGTGCGGCAGTTGCTGCATTCCGGGAAACGCTCTTTTCGCGACAATCAAATCATGTTGTATGACGTGGTCGCCCCGGCGGCGGTGGAATTCGCGCCGTTACTGTTGCGGATGGCGGAACAGCGTCCGGATTTGGTGAACGCCTCCCATCCGGATTTGAACACGGGGCTGACACTCCTCCGCGAGTGGAATTATGTCGCGGAAACCGCCTCGGTGGGCATGACCTTTTATCACGTGTGGTGGGCGGCGTTGCGCGTACAGAGTGGTTTTGTGGACCCTTCGGACGATCAGCTTTACCATCTCCTGCAAAGCAACACGCCCATGGCGCAGGAAATCGCATTGAATGCCGCCGGAGAGGCCGCCCGCATGATGCGCAATGATTACCCCGGTTTGTCGATTCCGTGGGGTGACGCCCACCGCATTCAACGCGGTCCGCGCAATGAGGCCATGCCCGGAGCCGTCACCGGCGAACCCATTCTTGTGTCCGGCGACCACACCTACACCGGCGGGCGATGGCAGGCGGATTATGGCTACGGTTTTGCCATGGCCGTGCAGTTCGGGGAGACGCCCGAAGCGGTCAGCATCGTGCCGTTTGGCGCATCCGAGCGGCCTGCTTCCCCGCATTACAGCGATCAGATGGAGCTTTTCTTGCAGAAGCGGCTGAAGCGGACCCGCTATCTGCCCGGCTTGGTCTGGCGGTACGCGCAATCCGCGCGCGGCCGTAAAATTGTGTTGAATCCGCTGGGGGTGGAGGGCGCTTTTACGTTCACGGCCCCTGCGCCCGTCACTGCGCGGCTGACCACGTCCGCCCAGGCCCCCGGTCCGCTGCCTGAAAAGATGTCGCCTTTCACCTTGTTTGTTACGCCCGAGCACGCCCCGTCCGCTGTTCCCGTGGAGCTTGCCCTCGAAATACACGTGCCCCCGGAAGCCTGCAAAGCGGAGCATCTGAACGACTTGGCGTTGTTTGTCTTTGAAAAAGACCTCGGATGGTATATCATGCCGGGGGAACGCTTCGACAAGGAGAAATCGGTGTTTACCGGAGTGCATGCGGGTGCCGCGGCCTATGCCGTGCTGGGCCCCGAGGAATATTTGGAACAACCCAAACAGGAAGCCGGCGCGCCATCAAGCGAAGGCGCTACTGTGCCCAAACCCAAAGGGAAATGATGGTATGGCAATGTTAACCGTGACGTTGGCGTTGATGCTTCAGGCGGGCGCGGAGGTTCCCGGCGGCGTGTATTTTCAGGCGCACCGGGGCGGGGTGGACGAGGTGCCGGAAAACACGCTGGCGGCGTATGAGCACGCGTGGAACATTCCCGGGGCCGTCCCGGAGGTGGATGTGCAGACCACGCAGGACGGGGCGCTGGTATGCATGCATGACGAAACCCCCAAACGTACCACGGACGCGCTGG
>CAYXPO010000139.1:0-548 GCA_964466925.1 uncultured Nitrospirales bacterium | reverse complement strand
ATACCACTGGAAGAAGTGCGGAAATGGGATGCCGGAGTGAAATTTCGGAAGGAATTCAAGGGCGCGCGCGTTCCCCTGCTGGATGAAGTATTCGCGGCGATGAAAGACCATCCCGAACGCCAGGTGTATCTCGATATCAAAGACGTCAATCCCGCTCTGCTCACGGAAAAGATCAAGGCGAATGGCCTGGAGCGGCAGGTGATTTTCGTGCATGGGGAACCCGCCATGTGCCTGAAGCTGCAAAAACTTTACGAGGGCGCCCGCACCATGACTTGGCTCTCCGGAACCCCGGATGCCGTCCGAAAACGATTCGCCGAGTTGAAAGAGAAGAATTTTCAGGGCATCAACCAGTTGCAGTTTCATTTGCGGTCCAAGACAACGCGCCCCGAGGTGGTCTATGCGATGGACGACGCATTTTTGAAGGAAGCGGCGGAATCGTTGCGGGCGGCGGGCGCGGAACTGCAACTACGGCCCTTTGTGTTCACCCCGGCATCACTCCGTAAGCTTATCGATCTGGGCATCCATTGGTACGTCACGGATGCGCCGCA
>CAYXPO010000138.1:0-9685 GCA_964466925.1 uncultured Nitrospirales bacterium | reverse complement strand
GGAAGACTCTTCTGACCGGGGTGGTTGTGGTGGCCACGCTTCTGGCGGTGGTGCTGGTGGCGGCCACTTGGCTGGGCGAATATCACGCCACCAAAGGCGCCGCGAAGCCGGACATGATGATGAACTGGTTATGGATTGGCGTGGGCACGCTCGGGCAGGTGCTCTTCGGCTGCCGGTTCCTGATCCAGTGGATTGCCACCGAAGCCAAGCGAAAGAGCGTAATTCCCGTGTCATTCTGGCATCTCAGCGTGGTGGCGTCGGTGCTTCAGGCCGGTTCATATATTCAACGCGCCGAATGGGTGTTTGCCTTGGGCCTCATCGCCACCCTGCCCGTGTATGTGCGCAATTTGTGGCTGATCCACCGCCATCAAGCCCCCGCCCCGGCGGGCGAATAACCGGACGTTCTTATTGCGGCCGCTGGGTGCCCGCCCAATACACCGCTGTGAGGCTCCGCGTTTCCCCCGGGGAAATCGGCGCCTCCGAAAAGCCAAGATCAAGATTGAATTGCTGTTGCGAGGTCCGGATGTTCGCATAATACCGCAACCGGCCAAGAGAGGCTGGGGTGAATTGGTTATACAGCGTCAGGCCCTTGCCGGGAAGGTGCGCCGCCCAGCATCCGGCCTTTTCCGGCGCCCGCCGCCACGCATTCCATCCTCCATTCTCATACCCGTCCATGTCTCCAAGCTGGGCCCATGCGTCGTTTTCTTGAATCCACAATTCCGGCAGTACGTCGTCCGGCAAATAAAATTCCGGATGTATTTCGAGAGCATAGGGAACCGGCTGATCGGAGGGATTTTGCACCGACACGGCCCATTCAACTTTACCCTCGCCCGGCGGCAGCGTTAGGGTGCGCGTCAGGATCAGCCCATTCTCCAGGGTGGCGCGCAATACCACGCGGTTCGCGGTGGATTCCACCACGGCATAGCGTTCCGCCACGGGACCGTCCACGCCCGTGGACGGGCTGTTCCTCTCGCTCCAGACGCCCGGGACTGATTCGTAGCGTTCAAACCCCCGCAGCCACTCCACATTCAGCGTTTTATCCTTCCAGCGCAAGACCGCCCCCCCAAGGGTGGGCGCAATCCACACCAACGTCCGGTCATCCTCGAGAACGACCAAGGCATGTTCCTCGTGCCGGGGCGGGGTCTTCCCATGGCATTCTTGCACCACCTCCCGCGCCACGGCGTCGCCGGAGGCGGGGTAATACACCTTCAGCGCCGCCGCCACCTGGTCCAGCGTCATGCCGGCCGGGCGGTCCAGAAACAACGTGGTTCCGTCCACCCGCATCTTCGGCGGGCATACCAGCCCCGCATAGGCCGCCGTCACATGCTCCTGGCCAACGCGCCGCGCCATCGTTTCGGACAACGGGGCCGCCAATGCGCGCGCAAAACACGTTTCCGCTTCCACGGCCAGATCATAATTCCACCAGCGCGTTTGCTCCCGGCACCCCAGGTGTACGTTTGCCGCCGCCTTGGTCATCCCGTCAATATACTTCGCGATGGGTTCCGCGGCGGCGCCATAGTAGAGATTCAGGAAAAAGGGCAGGCCCACGGCGGGCGAACAGTCCGGGTCCCACAGATAGTGGGAGAGCAAATAGGATCGCAGCGCGCCAAATTCGTTGACGGACCCCGTAAACAGCGAGGGGCTTGCCTCGAAAACACCCTTCACGAAATACTGATCATACAATTGTATATTGGACTGCAGGACATGGAAGTTGGGGAACGGCTGTACGGGAGACCCTTGATGGGCCGCATAATCCAAGACCCAAAGATCGTCGGTGAGGCTGGACCACGCCTTCAGATCGGCCACGAACGCCGCGTTCGCGGGCACGCTTTCCTCGTCCAAGGGCTTGCCGAAATCGCATTCCGCGGCGCACACCTGCACCCGCACGTTGGCGCGCGGCCGCAGAGCCGCCGGAGGCTTGCGGGAGTATTGATACGCCAACGTGTGCACCAGATACCCTTTCCCCGGAAAGGCCTGCTCGATCTTTTCCGCCACCCGGTTCACCAGGGTCAGCAACGACCCCATGGGGGTTTTTTCACGATCATCGAGGGCGCGGCATAGCGCGCACTGGCAGGGGTGCAGCCAGTCCATCTGCGACACACTCCACAGCTTGACTTCCGGATGGGCGTTGATGCGCGCCTGCAACACGGCGGCCACCGCGTCGGCCACCGCGGGATTGGCGCAGCAAAGCTGCCCGCATTCCTCCGGCGGATGACGGATCACTTGGGGGTCCCGCCAATCCCCCAGAAATGCGATGCGCTTCCCTTGGTACTCGGAATAATATTCGGGGTGCGCGGCAAAAAACTCTTGCGGCGGCAAAAGATCATAAAAAGTGTGCGCCCCGGACAGTTCGGACTGATAGGCGTCCGGGAATTTGTGGGCGCGCCGGTATTCCAGGGCCTCCGGCGGAAACCCCGCATAATACCCCAGCTCCCGGTAATTAAACCGTGGCACAATCTGAACATCCAGGGTGGGCAAAGCGGCAAGCACGGGCATAAAGACGGATTCGCCGGGCGCAAACCACTGTTTTCCAAGCACTTGTTGAAAATATTCAAACACCCCGTTCAGCGTGCCTTTATCCGTGGCGCCCGTGATGACAAGATGTTTTACCGGCCCAATGTGTTCATTAAAGTGGCTGGACACAACCGTGCGGAGTATGCAACCGTCCGGTCCGAGAGCCTGCACCTCACGCGGCGGAACCAGATCGGCCGGAATAATTTCCGGCCCCAGCCACACATTCACCCGGCTTTGGCTGTAGTGGTTAATTTTCCCAGGGGAGCCGGTGCATTGTTCCCATAGGCGGGCAAAGGTCTCGGCCGCCGCCTGAAGCGTGGGCGATGCCTTTTCGGGGATGATCACACCCAATTCCGAGTACGCCCCGGCGCTTATCCAGGTGCCGGGGGCCGCGTCACCGCCCCAAGACACCCAAGGACTCATGACGAGAACTATGCCAAGCCAATAGCGCATACCAATCCTTCGCACACTAAACCGTTTTCATTTTCCGCATGGATTGCTTCCGCTGCAAGTTTTTCGCAGCAACGGCGGTTCTTGTGAACTTGATTGTCTTTCCCCCATGTGCATAATTACCACGTGGCACGGAAGCCGATGGCCGGTTTGTTCGGAGTGGCGCACTATCAAGCACTTTGGGGGCTGAGGAAAACGCTATGCATGAGACATTGTTCCCCCGGAGGGAAGGGACGTGTTGTCGGTTGAACACGCCGCGAGTCAACCCTGAAAAGAGTATCCGCCGGACGGCGGCGGCGCTTCTGGCGCTTCTGCTCACCGGCACGCTGTGCGGCGCCCAGGTGACCTTGACGGAAGAGAACCTTCTTCTTCCAACGTATGAAACGAAACGTCCGGATAAAATCCCGCTGTTTTTCCGCCCGGAAGAAGTGCAACTCGCGGAAAAGCATGTCTATCCGTATCCGTTTTACGATGTGCAGACCGAGAAGAAGACGGACAAAGAATATAAAGCGGTCATTCTCGAAAATGAGTATCTGAAGATTTGTGTCACACCCGAAATGGGCGGACGGCTTTATTATTGCCTCGACAAGACCAACAACTATGAAGTGGTGTACAACAACCATGTGGTGAAACCCGCGCTCATCGGCACCTTGGGCGCGTGGACCTCCGGGGGCATCGAATGGAACACGCCGCACCATCACCGCGCCACCAGCCTCCTGGAGGTGGATTACACCACGGAGGAACATGCGGATGGCAGCAAGACCGTTTGGGTGGGGGAATATGAAAAACGGTGCCAGACCCGCTGGCTCGTGGGGCTGACGCTGGAGCCGGGCAAAGCGTATGTCAAAATGGAATTCAAGAGCGTCAACGTTACGCCTTTTCAATATCCCGCCTTGTTTTTCGCCAATGCCGCGGTGCAGGTGAACGATGACTACCAGTTCATTTTCCCGCCGGATGTCGAAATGGCCAATTTCCACTATGTGAGCGAGTTCACGCGATGGCCGGTCCCCAATCAGGTCTATCAATCCATGGACTACACGCACGGGGAGGACTTGTCCTGGTGGAACGCGGCAAAACAACCCGTCTCCTTTTTCGTGACCAAAACCAGCCAGGATTTCATGGGCGGGATTGACCACGGCAGGCACGCGGGCATAGCCCTGGTGGGGGACCACCGCATTTTCAAGGGCAAGAAACTCTGGAACTGGGGAAAAAATGAAGTCCAAAAATCATGGGATCAAAAACTCACGGACACCGACGGACCCTATGCCGAACTCATGATGGGGTTCTATTCCGACAATCAGCCCGACTACACCTTCGTGGCGCCGTTTGAGACGAAATACGGAACCCTGTATCTCTACGGCCTGAAAGGAATGAATGGCATCAAAGAGGCGAACAGGGATTTCGCATTGAATCTGGACCTGAAGGATCAACAGGCCTGGGTGCAGGTGAACGCCACTGCGGCGCAAGACAACATCCGGATCGTGCTCACGGCAAAGGACACGATTCTGCTGGATGAAAAGACGGACCTGTCGCCGGCACATCCCTATCAAAAATCCGTGGCCGCCAGTGCGGACGCCGCGCCGGAAGACTACAGGCTCGCGGCATGGTCCCCTGAAGACAAAGCGTTGATCGCCTGGCAAAAACAGCCGGCAAAGAATGAACCGTTTCCGGACGTTTACCATGACCCGCTGGACCCGAAGGAATACAAGACCAGCCAGGAATTATTCTTTGCGGGGCTGAAGCTTGAGCAGTTCGGGAATACCAATTTCGACTACATGAAATATTACGAGGCGGCGCTCGCCCTCGACCCGAACGACGTGATGACAAACACGCAGATCGGCACGGTGTACTTGAAACGGGGGGAATATGCCAGGGCGGAGGTGCATTTGAAGAACGCCGTGGAGACCGTCACGGGCAACCACAAAAAAGCCCAGAATGCCACTTCGTTGTATTGCCTCGGGGTGTGCTATTGGAAACAGGGGAGAATGGAGGAAGCCCTTGAACTGCTCTATCGCTCCACCTGGGATTACGCATGGACCTCGGCGGGGTATACCCTCTGCGCGCGGCTGGAGGGGGCACGTCAACACTGGGATAAAGCGCTGGAGGCCGCCGACAGGGCCTGCAAGGCGAACACCCAAAATGTGGAGGCGCTTTGCGCCAAGGCCGTTGCGCTCCGGCAATTGGGCGCGTATGACGAAGCCCTGACCCTGGCGAATCACGCCCTCTCGGTGGACCCGCTGTGTTTTGTGGCCATGAATGAGCGGCGGCTGTTGAGTTCAAACATCACCGTCGGGAAAACGCCTGAAGAATACCAGGCGTCCCTTGTCAGGCATTTCCGCGCGGAACCTTACAACTACATTGAAACCGCAACACGCTACAGCGATTTTGGGTTGTTCAATGATGCCGCGGAACTGATGCGCCTCGCGGCGGATTCGGAAGTTCCCGCGCTGAACGCCCACCCGATGATCCATTATCACCTGGGCATGTACTTGGCGCTGTCCGGACGGCAGGAGGAATCCGTTCAGGCGCGGCAACAGGCCGCCGCGCTTTCCACGGACCTTTGTTTCCCCTATGGCGATGAATCCGTGAAGGTGCTGCGATTCGCCCTGGAGAAAAATCCGGAGGATGCCACGGCCTGGTATCTGCTGGGGAATGCCTTGGGCAACGGCCAACATGAAGAAGCGGTGAAATGCTGGGAAACGGCCATAGCCAAAGGGCGCGAAGACGCCGTCACGCATCGTAATATCGCCTATCTTCAGGCCAATCATCTTCATAAGATGCCCGAAGCCCTGTCTCACATCATGAAAGCCATTTCGCTGGACCCCTCCGAACCGCGCTACTTCTCCGAGGCGCACCTGTACATGTCGTACGCCAGCCTGACGCCGGAGCAATTGTCGGACTTTCTCGCGCGGTATGGAACGCTGGGCAAGGACATTACCGACATTCAGTTGATGGAGATCAAACTGAACATCTTTAACGGGAAGTATGACGAGGCCCTGCGCCTGTTGAAGGCCATGACCTATCACATCAAGGAAGGGGCCACCTTCAATCCGCATGTTTACTGGTTTGACGCCCACCTGCAAAAAGGCATTCTGCAAATGAAGCAGGGCGCCTGTGCCGAAGCCGAAAAGACTTTTCTGGAAGGCATGGAATTCCCCGCCAATCTCGAGGCGGAACGCGACGGGAAAATCGGCATCGCCTATTACTACCTGGGGCTGAACAGCAAGCTGGCCAATGACAAAGAAAAGGCGGACGCTTACTTCACGAAAATGATCGAGTACACCTACAGCGAGGGATGGGGCGCGGGCGATTTCCCGGAACTCGGCTACTTCAAAGCACGGGCGTCCCTCGAACTGGACAAGGATAAAGCCGAAGCGGAGAAAATGTTTCAACAATTGATTGACGACGGGGAAAAGCGGCTGATGACGGTCCAAGACGGGCGTCACATCACCACCTCCGTCGAAGAGTCCCATTCCGCCCGGACATTTCTCCTGGAACACGAACTGGCCCGGAAAGACCGCCGCGTGTCCGCCTATTACATGCAGGGCCTGGGCCATTTGGGCTTGGGCGACAAGGAAAAAGCACGTTCGTTTTTCACTCAAGCCCTGGCGCTCGATCCCCTCGGCATTGACGCCAGGCACATGCTTGAATATGCCCAATGACGGACAGACAATGCTTTTGCACCACGAATCCCCTTAAACGCGCGGATGACAATCGCTATGTTTGGGCAAACCAGTTTCCTGAAATTTATGGCGTGAAGATGCATTCCAAAAGGAGCGGACATAACACCCATGGTTAAGCCGCTGCTTTCTTATCACACGTGCGTCCCACCAGCAATGGCGGTATGTCCGGCCCCATTGCCTCATGCCATATTTTGAAATAATAGGCTTCCTCGGGAGAGCGTACGCCCAATGTGTGTGCATTGATCGCGGCCAATGCCTGTTCGGAAGGAAACAGGTTGGCCGCCAGCCGCCGCGCGATGATTTCGGCGGAGCCCGCCCCTTCGGAGAATTTGAGTTTTTTGCGGTTTACTATGGACGGGGGCAAAAGGCCCTTGCAGGCTTCCCGCAGCAGCGCCTCGTCCTTGGTTCCATGTATCACCGCAAAACCACACATGGCAAGCTCCCTTACACGTTGATCCCCAATTTCGACAGCCGTTCGGATTCCGTCACCGGTTTTCGGGTCTCCGGGTCCACCGCATCCCATCCGCCGTTGATGCAGGCGGTCATGATGTTTCCGCACACATGGGGATTGCCGCGGAAATGCGGGGTGTCCAGCACGCCGCACTGAATGGCCCGCGTGAGGGCCGCCGGATCACTCCACGGGTCCGGGCGGTCCGCACCCAGTATCCGGATGGCGCGGAGGAGGGTCTCCGCCTCGAATTTCAACACTTCTTTGCGGCGCAGCACGGCGGGGTCGGAAGCGGGGTCCGCAGCGCCCTTCAGCGCCAGTTGAACGGCCCCCCGGGCGATGCGGCAGCTTTCAATCAGCACACCGGGGTTCACCACATGCGAGGCTTCGGTAAAACCGACGACATGGAGAATGTGCGGTTTCAAAGCCATGGAATACACGGCGGACGCCGCCATGTGCCCCTTGGCTTCATCTTCGTTTGCGGGCAGACTGGTGATGCCCGCGCGCACTTCGCGATAGACCGTGAACTCCGGCCCTTCCAGTGGCTTTATCAGGTCCAGCTTGGCCAGCATTTTCGCCAAATCCATCCGCGGGCTCGTGGAAGGCGGGGTGTTGTGCATCATCTGCTGCACATAGTGCCGGACCCCTTGTTTCTTGGCGTTATAGGCGCCAAGAAACGCCATGGCCACGGCCAGCGCGTCATGCGCGTCGCGCAGGCTCCATTGATGCGATTCGTTGACCTCGACCGGAATGCCGCGCTCCGCATAGAACCGGATGGCCGCCTGTTTTTCCGCAATGGCCTCCGGAAACGGCACCTTGCTGCGCCCGTCCATCACGCTATACCAACAAAGGGGAATGGCCCCCCAGGCAATATGAATGGTGTCCAGGCACATGGCCGCCCATTTCGTCAAATCCCGGGTACCGCTGTAGCAGCGGACCAGCGGGTAATTTCCGCACCGGGTGGCCGCGTAAATGGCCGCAAGGTCTTGTGCGGAACGCACGGGCACCCCGCCGGCGCCATGATGGGCCGGGTCCATTTCCTCCGGGTGAAAAAAATGTTCCTGCGCATTTTGATCCGGGCCAATCGAAAGGACATCCAACACACCGGCTTGCGCGATCTTCCGTGCGCCGCGAATCGTGCGCTTGACATCGGGTTCCCCGTAATGATGCCGGATCAGCGGGAATGGATAGGTCTCTTCGATGCGCGGCACGAGCGTGTCCGCGGCGTGGGCGGCAATCACCGCGGGCGTTTGCCCTTTGATATAGGCTTCGACGGATTCCGCCGGTTCCGTGCCGTCAAAAACACGCTCGAAAAGGTCCCATTCGCGCGCTTTTTCCGCCACCGGGGGGGTGCCGCCAAACACCCACCGGAGGGTGTTGGGAACCGCGGCCTTCGCCGCTTTGTGAAGCTGTTCAAACAACGGCACGGCATCCTCGGCGGTCAGCCGGTAAGAAACCGCCACCACGTCCGGCGATTCTTGCCGAACGGCCTCGATCAGCCGGGCAATGGGCACGGCGGGCCCCAGGGAAACGGCCTTCCAGCCGTTTTGTTCGCATACTTGCAGGAAATGCTCCATACCCGCCACATGCACGCACTGCCCAATCGCCGCGCCGAGTACTGTTTTGGCCTTCATGTCATTTCTCCTATCGCCAGCAGACGAATCTGTTTCAGGTCCATGTCCTGAATGCCCAGTTTTTCCACGGTCCGGCCCTCGGCCCTGTAATCCCGGTCGTGCATGGCCGAGGCCAGCGTAATTAGGGAATCCATGATGGGCACTGGAACATGAAACTTTTTTGCCACCGAACTCATCGGCACCAGGCTGCACGGGACGTCTTCGGTGATGTAACGCATTTCCATGTGATGCGGCGCGTTAATACCCCGGTAGCCCATGTTGGCCCGCATGGCCCCCCGCAGATCGCGGCCCACCGCGTCATAGGCGTAATACAACCATTGTTTGGCCGTCATGGCCTGAAGGCCCAGCGCCGCCGCCACCGCGACACGTTCCGAGTCAAGCAGTTCCAAGATGCGCGCCACCGACGGCGTGACCCCCTGATGATAAAATTCAAAATCCGCGACATCCTCCACCCAGCCGGTGTTGAGCAATAGAATGGCCGGATGAAACACCGCCCCAATGTTATTGAAGCTCGTCTTGAAGATGTTGTCGCCCGGCACAAATTGCGGAAAGGCTTCCCGAACCACTTTCAGGCAATCGGGAATGCCGTGCGCCTTCAGGGTGGCCAGCGGAATGGAATTCTTGACCCGGAAGATATGCACTTGGGCGGGGCCGATAATCCGCGAGGCATAAATGAAGGTCTGCGTCTCCGCCACCACCACATCCGCCGTACATCCCTGTTTTCGCAGGGTTTGCTGAAAGTCCAGCGCGCCCAAGGTTCTCCCCGGATTCAACACGACCATCTGTCCGGATTTCAGATGCGGGGCGCTGATTTCCGCCATGGTTTCATGGCCGGTTGCCGGCACCACCACCATGATCACATCCGCGCCCTCAATCGCCTCCGCCGGATTATTCGTCGCCAAATCCACCTTGCCGAAACCATCCACGTCTTCGCCGGTGATATCAACCCCGCCCCG
>CAYXPO010000137.1:6824-9706 GCA_964466925.1 uncultured Nitrospirales bacterium | reverse complement strand
GATGGTGGCGCCGAGTTTTCCTGCGGAGTTCGTGGATTGGGACTATCAATCGCTGGTGGGGATGCTGCGCGCGATGGGATTCCGGTACGTGGTGGAGGTGGGCTTTGGGGCGGATTTGGTGGCGCGGAAATATCAGCAATTGCTGGACACGACGGACGCGGACAAGCATTATATCGCGACGACATGCCCGGCGGTGGTGGCCTATGTGGAGTTGTACTATCCGGACTTGGTGGAATCGCTGGCGCCGGTGGTGTCGCCGATGGTGGCGATGGCGCGGGTGGTGAAGCGCCGCTATGGGGAAGAGGTGAAGCTGGTCTTTATCGGCCCGTGCATCGCGAAAAAGGAGGAGTCGTCCACGACGGGGGAAGTGGATGCGGTATTGACGTTTATGGAATTGCGCCGGCTGTTGCGGATGTTCCCGATATCCCCGGAAAAGGTGGTGCCGGAGGAGTTCGATCCGCCGCTGGCGCGTCAAGGGGGGCTGTTTCCGATAAGCAAGGGGCTGCTGCAGGCGGCGGGGATTCCGGAGAATCTTGCGACGAGCGAGGTGGTGGTGGCGGACGGACGGACGAGTTTTGTGGAGGCGTTGAAGGAGTTTTATTGCGGGAATTGGAGCCCCAAGCTGATTGAAGTGTTGGCGTGCAAAGGGTGCATTATGGGCGCTGGGGTGACCAACCGGGACCCGCTGTTCCGGCGGCGAAGCCGGGTGAGCAATTATGTGCTGGACCGCTTGACAAATTGCGATGAAGCACAGTGGCACCGGGAAATGGCGTTGTATGCGGATTTGGACCTCTCGCGGGTGTATGAAGTGCGGGACCAGCGCCGCCCGGACCCCTCGGACGAGGAGTTGTCGGCGATTCTGTACCGGATGGGGAAGCGGACGGCGGAAGACGAGTTGAATTGCGGGGCATGCGGCTACGAGACCTGCCGGGACCATGCGGTGGCGATTTACAAAGGGCTGGCGGAAAATGAGATGTGCCTGCCGTACACGATCGACAAGTTGCGGGAAACGGTGCAAAATCTGGCGATCTCGAAGGACAAGCTGGCGCATACGCAGGAGATTTTGATGCAGGCGGAGAAGCTGGCGAGCATGGGGCAGCTCGCGGCGGGCATCGCGCATGAGTTGAATAACCCGCTGGGGGTGGTGTTGATGTTCGCGCACATGCTGCTGGAGGAGTATGGCCAGACGCCGGAATTGAAGGAGGATTTGGAACTGATCGCGGCGCAGGCGGACCGCTGCAAGAAGATTGTATCGGGACTGCTGCAGTTTGCGCGCCAAAACCGGGCGGCGCTTCAAGAGACGGACTTGCGGCGCGTGGTGGAAAATGCGTTGAAGCTGCTCCCCATTCCGGAGGATGTCCATGTTCATATTGTCCACGAAATACCCGATCCGATGGTGGAAATTGACCCGGATCAGATCACGCAGGTGATCAATAACCTGGTGACCAATGCGTGTCACGCCATGCCGCAGGGGGGCGTGTTGACGTTAAAAACTTCAGGGGACGCGGATGAGGCACGGATTTCAATAGCGGATACGGGGGTGGGCATCTCGAAGGAAAATCAGGCGAAGATATTTGAACCGTTTTTCACGACAAAAGCGATTGGCAAGGGAACGGGCATGGGTCTTGCCGTGACCTACGGGATTGTGAAGATGCATCAGGGGAATATTCAGGTGGCATCGAACAATGATCCCGCGGCGGGGCCGACCGGAACGACGTTTACGGTATCGTTGCCGCGGAATGGGGCGCCGCACGGGGGGCCGGAGGCATTGACGCCGGAAACGGTCTCGACGACGTTTTAATGCAGCGGGACCAGGGGGCGAGGCGAGGATTAAGGCGGCAGGGAGGAATGGCAGGAATGGAAAGAGGGCGGTATACGGAGGGTGCAAGGAAAAATTGCGGAAGGTGAGGGAGAGTGGTATACACTGTAGGGGCTGGCATTGCGGAGACGTTTGGGGCGTGGGAAAATGTGTATTTCGGAGGTGAAACGCTGTGGAACTGTTTAAGATTCTAGTGGTGGACGATGAACTGGGCATACGCGCCGGGGTGGCGCGGGTGTTGCGCGGTTTCACGGTGGCGATTCCCGATTTCGGCAAGGAGGTGCAGTTTGAGATCACGCAGGCGGAAAGCGCCGAGCAGGCGCTGGAGATAATTCAAACCTCCCCCCCGCACATTCTTTTGCTGGACAATAAACTCCCGGGGATCAGCGGCCTGGAGATGCTGGAACATCTGGGGGCGATGAATCTGGACATGCTCACGATCATGATCACGGCGTATGCCTCCATCGAGACGGCGGTGCGGGCGACGAAGCAGGGGGCGTATGACTTTTTGCCGAAACCGTTCACGCCGGGGGAATTGAAGAATACGGTGCGGAAGGCGGCGGAGCACCGGGTGGTGGCGCAGCATGCGAAGGAACTCGCCGCCGAAAAGCGCAAGGTGCGGTTTCAGTTTATTTCGGTGCTGGCGCATGAGCTGAAAGCGCCGATTAACGCGGTGGAGGGCTATTTGCACATTTTGCGGGACGGCACGGCGGGGGATGATCCGAAAATGGCGGAACAGCTGGTGGAACGGTGCCTGACGCGGACGGAATACATGCGGAAGATGATTGGGGATTTGCTGGACTTGACACGGATCGAGTCCGGGGAGAAGAAACGGGAAGTGGTGGACATCAACGTGACGGAGACGGCGCGGATGGCGCTGGACACGATGGCCCCGGAAGCGGCCAAGCGGGGAATTGAACTGGCGTTGCATTGCGATGGACCGGTGCGTTTGACGGCGGACCGGGCGGAACTTGATATCGTGATGAACAATCTGGTGTCGAACGCGGTGAAATACAACAAGGATAACGGGCGGGTGGACGTGACGGTGCTTCGGGAAGGGGAA
>CAYXPO010000137.1:5686-6814 GCA_964466925.1 uncultured Nitrospirales bacterium | reverse complement strand
ATAAGTTTTTGATGCTTGCAGTCCTGTAATAATTTTTTCCTCGGGTGGCGGACACGGGGATTGGGATGACGCCGGAGGAGTGCGCGAAGCTGTTCGGGGAATTTGTGCGGATCAAGAACGCGAAAACGAAGAATATCCTGGGGAGCGGCTTGGGCCTCTCGATTTTGAAGAAAATAACGTCGTTGTACGGCGGTGACATCACCGTGAGCAGTGAACCGGACATCGGCAGCACCTTTACGGTTACGTTGAAGGACGCGGTGGTCTGAAAGGAAGTTGTGCGGCATGCGGCGCTTGATAAAATTGTTGATGCATCCCTATCTGTGGATTGTGGTGATATCGGTGGTTTCGTGGCGGCAGGCGTATGTACTGATTAACCCGGAAATCCAGCGGGTGCCATTGTTGACGCCGGGGCAGCCGGTGACGATTGAGGGCCGCGCGTTTGGGGACGGCGATGGCGGACGGATCGAGTTTATCAACGGGGCTTCCACGATTACGGCGGCGGTTCAGGAATGGACGGAAAAACGGATTGTGGCGGCCCTGCCGGAAGGGGCGGTTTCAGGCGGGACCGTGCGCGTGGTGAAGCATATGGGGTTCTTTGATTGGCCGTCGAAACCGTTTTGTTATGTGGTGCGGAGGACGGGATTGCCCTCGCAGCCCAATGGGTATGAAGTGCCGGTGCAGGCGGAATCGCCCTGGCCAACCTTCCGGCGGGATCACCGGAATTCGGGGCGGAGTCCAATTAGGGCGGAATATCAGGGGGACAAACCGTGGAGTTTCAAGACGGGCAAGGGTGTTTTTTCGACGCCCGTGATTGACGCGGAGGGCGTGGTGTACTTTGGTTCGGCGGACCACACATTTTACGCGGTGCAGCCGGATGGAACGGAACGGTGGCATTTCACAACCGGGGAGATCATTGATTCGGCGGCCGCGCTGCACGCGGACGGCGCGATCACGTTTATTTCTGGCGATGGGTTCATGTATCACCTGAAAACAAATCCGGAGATTGCAAATCCGGCGGACCGGGTGGTGTGGAAATTTGATGCATCAACGTTGCCGGGGGCGGGGTATATCAATTGGTGGGAAGGCAATGTGGCGATTGGCTACGACGGGGCGCATTACGCGGGAAAT
>CAYXPO010000137.1:3343-5676 GCA_964466925.1 uncultured Nitrospirales bacterium | reverse complement strand
GCGGGAAATACAAACTGGAATTACTATGCGATCAATCCGGACGGCACGGTGAGGTGGAATTATCCCACGCACAACAACTGCTGGTCCATCGGGGCCTTCGGAAATGATGGATCAATTTATTGGGGTTCGCTGGATGTGAAGGTGCGGCGGGTGGCTCCGGACGGCAAGGAACGGTGGGGCAAATACACGTGGGGTCCCATTGCGGCATCGGTGGCCATCGGGTCGGACGGAACGCTGTATGTAGGGTCCTTTGACAGTTATTTCTACGCGATAGACGGCACGACCGGCAAAACAAAATGGACGTTTAAGACGGGGGATCACATTTATTCGTCGGCGGCGCTGGGCACGGATGCGGCGGGGAATACGGCGGCGGTGTATTTCGGGTCCGCGGACGGACAGGTCTATGCGCTGGATGCACAGGGTGGATTGAAATGGAGTTTCGATACGGGCGATCCGGTGCGCTCCTCCCCCACGCTGGGCGCGGCGCCGGAAGGCGGCGATATTGTGTATGTGGGGAGCGGGAATGGAAAGTTGTACGCGATCAATGCATGGAACGGGACGCGCCGGTGGTCGTTTGATACGACGTTGAATGATCCGGAACTGCGGGACCGCAATGATTTGAATGCTTCTCCGGCGCTTGGGAAGACCGGGGTGTATATCGCGGGCGAACAGGGCTATTTGTGGTATGTGCCGTATGATTACCCATTGAAGGCCCAAGACACCCGGTGCTCGGTGAATCCGAAGGAGGACTTGCCGAATACCGCGACGGGTTTATTCTTTGTGACCCCGGGCGGCACAACACTGACGCAAACGCCGCAAAAAATCAATGCGGCCACAGTGTTGACGTTCCGGCTGATCGCGCGGGATAAAGGCCGGACAATTGATGCGCGGATGGCGAAGCGTCTGCTGACCCTGGAAAGTGTTCCGGAATTTGAGCACAGTTTGGAAGTTTCGGCGGACGGACATTATATGCATATCGTGCCGAAAGATTTTCTGAAGGCGGGTTCGGAATACCGGATCAAGATTTCCGGAACCTATCTGACAAACGGCCTGGATATTGGCAATCTGACGTTGGGCGGAACGCCTTCGGGGGAATTCAGCAATACGTTCTTGTTCCAGGTGGGGGTGTCCAATGCGGTGCGGCCGCCGTTTGCCATGGAAGCGGACCGGGTGCAGGGGTTTGAATGGACACGGTTGGCGGTGCCGTTGCCGTCCATGATGCCCAGTTACAATCAAATCGGGTTTGATTCCTTTGATTGCATCGTTGCGCCGCTGGTGATCACACCACCGGACGGGGCGCACAAGGGGAAAGCCGTGTTTTGGATGGTGAGCGCACAGCATGGGCCGGATGGAACACTCAAGATCAACCCGAAACCGGAGATCATGACGCCGCTCAATGCCCGCTATTACGGAGACCAGTTTATCTTCACGGATCAGAATTTTGCGTTGAATGCGATGAATGTGCGGATTCCGTTCCGCGTGCTGGATTTTCGCGCGCAGTTTGGCGCGGACCGCGTGGCGCAGCCGGGGGCCACGGCCTACGCGGAGGCGGACGTGCTCTCGATTCCCACCTATGGACCGTTGCTGGTGGTGTCGGGACTGGCGAGCAATGTCGCGGAGAAGCTGGTGGTGTCGGGCACCTTTGTCACGCGTCCATACGATGGCGCGGTGGCAATGCGTCCGCAAGGAGTACATCTGGCGACGGAAGGGCAATTGCCCACGAAAGATCGTCCGGGCATGGTGCGCGCCCAGGTTACCTTGGATGCCGGAACGGCGTATCCCCTGGCGGAGCATAGTCCGGCCATTTGCCTGATCGACACGGACAAAAACGAGGCCTTGTTCCTGGAGTACGCGGCACTGCTGAACACCAGTACGGATACCCAGGGCAATCTGGCCTCAATTACGCTGACGATTCCGCCGGGAACGGCATTACCGCAGAACACAGAAGCGATGGTGATCCTCGATGGATTCGGGCTGGCTACGGTGACGCTGAAGTGAACGCGAGAAGGTGTATTATTACAAGCAAACCGTTTGGGCTGTTGCAACTATTTGCTGTCTATCCCATCCGGAAGAATCTTTCTAAGTGCAGTGATTAATTCCGGTACCCGGCGCGTGGCGATGGCCCATAGCGGATAGCTTATTCCACACAGAATCCATATTTACCGATAGCAGCTCCTGTCTCCAGGCAGGAGTTTGCCTTAAATTTCACTGCAACATTGGCGTCCCACCGGGAGATGGGCCCGCCTAAACCTTCATTGTTTGATTTCCGCCTCAATGCGCTGGAAGGCGGCGAGGGGTACGCTGACGCTGGCGAGGTAGATAGGATTTTGCCG
>CAYXPO010000137.1:0-3333 GCA_964466925.1 uncultured Nitrospirales bacterium | reverse complement strand
TGTTGTCGGGGTGCATGCATTCCCAAGGGGAGCCTTCGGTTTCGCCTTTTCGGTAGTCCCCTGACCAGAGTTCGTTGAAGTAGTCTCTTGCGAGGGATTGAACGAGGGGGAAATCCACTTTGGCCACGGCATAGCAGACCCAGCCGGTGGCGGTGCCCCAATACGCGCCGTTTTGGTAAGTGTTCTTCTTGGCGTGGCATTTTTCCCAGGCGGATTCGGGGCTGAAATCGGCGTTGGTGGGCACATGGCGAATTTGTCCGCGCCAGGCGATAGTGCCTTCTTTTAGAGCCCGGGCAAGGGCTTCGCAGGCGCTCTTTTCTTGATCGGGGAGCAATGCGCCGGCGTATACGGCATACGCAGTGCCCCAGACGTCGGGTTGCGCGCTGATGCCGGTGGCGGCCTTGAGAAATCCGGAGGGGGTGGCAAAGGTGGCCGAAATGGCGGACTTCAGCATGTGCGCCTTTTCCCGGTACGTGGCGGCCTTTTCTGATTGGTTCGCTTTTTCGAGGAGGGCGGCGAGTTCGTTTGACGCCTGGTATTTCAAGAGGGACGCAAAGAGCAGGTCGCCGGTGTTAACGACGGTGTCGAAGAATCCGAAATTGACGCCGCGGGCCTCTTCCGTGGTGTATACGATGCCGGTATCAGGATGCGCGGGCGGCATGACATAGGCGTCTTCCAATCGCTGGAGCAGGGGCTTGCCGTTGACGATTTCCTGGAGGAAGTCCGTAGAGGCGGTTCGCCGGGCGTAGACGGCAGCCATGTGGATGAAAAAGAACTCGTCATCAAGGCAGGGGATTTTTCCCCATTGCGCTCCCCCCTGCTTCTTGTAGTCGTCGAGGATGCCGGGGAAGAAAATGGGCACGTCGCCAAAGCCGATGTGATCGGGAATGGACCCAGGAGGCAGGATACTGCCGGAGGGAAGCATGATTTCCATGTCCGGTTGATGTTTCGCCGTCAGGAACAAGGCGTGGCGCTGTTCGTCCTTGGTGATCATGCCCATGTCCAGGGACATGGCATAGTCGCGGATCCAAAACGCGGGGTAATCGTGACGGCCCCCGGGCCGGATGAGTGTGTTGCCCGTGACGTTGGGACCAACATCGCCGGCTTTCGCCCCCGCCGGCACCCGTGATTCATCAAGGACAGCCTGGGCAAGTGCCGTGAGGAACCCCATATCCGATTTAGACAGGAATTCTCTTTCATCGGCAGTGATGGAGCACATACCGTGAAGCATGAGTAAGGTTGAGAGAAGCATCTGTTTATTTTATGGGCACTTCTTTGTTGAGTTTGGAGGAGAGGTAGATGGCGTCAATGATTTTTTGGATGATGAGGGATTGTTCGGGCTGGACGCGGACGGGTTTGTTTTTCTCGACGCATTCGCAGAAGTGGCGGATTTCGCGGCGGTGTCCGTCTTCGTCGGAGAGCCAGTCCCAGGTGTTGCGGAAGAGGGAGCTGTGGTCGGCGCTGTAAACGCCAAGGGGATTGCTGTGGAGTCCGGCTTTGTCGCCGAGCACCATGACACCGCCGGTTTCTTCGGGGATGTTCAAGGCCCAGGATACGGAGACTTGCATGGTGGCGCCGCCTTCGAGGCGGACGAGGCCGAGGGCGTAGTCTTCAACGTCGAACTCTTTGGCCGGATAGTGGCGGCCCCATTCGGCGTTGAAGAGGTCTTCACGGTCGCCGAACATGCGGTAGATTTTCCCGGAGACGGCCAAGGGTTTGGGGAAGCCCATCAACCACATGCAGAGGTCCATCATATGGACGCCGATGTCGGCCATGGGCCCGCCGAAGGATTCCTTGGCGATGTGGAATTTGCCCCAACCGGGGATGCCCCTGCGGCGGAGCCATTTCGCCTCGCCGGAGTAGATTTTGCCGAGCGCGCCGCTTTCCGCGACTTCTTTGAGTTTTTCGTGGCCGGCCTCGAAGCGCATGTGCTGGGCGACCATGAGCTTACGGTTGTTTTTCTTGGCGGCGGCAATCATGGCGCGGCTCTCGTTGGCATTCATGGCCATGGGTTTTTCAACGATGACGTGGGCGCCGGAATTCAGGGCGTCAATGGAGATGGGGGCATGGCCGCGGTTTTGCGTGCAGATGTCAATAATATCGAATTGCTGGTTGGCAAGCATGGATCGGTAGCGGAGCCAAGGCTTGGCTTGTTTGCAGAGGGCGGCCTGGGTTTCACGGCGTTCGGGAATGAGATCGCACACGCCGAGAATTTCGACGCGCCCCTCGTCTTCGAGTTCGCGCCAATAGGGCAGGTGGCGCTGGCGCGCGATGTCGCCTGAACCGATAAGTCCGACTTTAAGCTTTCTGGCCATGAGGTGCTCCTTTATGTGTTGGTTCAAGTATGGGGGTATGCTAATGGGAATGCACTGGTTTTTCAAGGGAGGTGTACGAGGTGAGACTTGAGGCGTGGACATTATAGACGTTGTGGATACAGTGGACACAGATAATGGGTAATTGGTGAAGGATGAGGAAAACTGATTGCAGCAAGATTATTGGGAGAGGGCGTGGCCGATGAGGAGGCGGTTTTTCATGATTTGTTGGGTGAAAGCCTCGAGTTGAGCGGCGTTGGGCTGGGGCTCGAAGAAGTAGCGCTGGGCCAGGGGGATAAGTTTGCGTTTCTTGATTTTTCCGGAGGCCACAGCTTCGGAAAAGGCTTTCAGGTATTCGTAGTCTTCGAGGCCGTCGCGGAGGCGTTCGAGGCGGATGGAGGGCCGGAGGGTATTATTACCGGGGTAGGTCAGGAAGTGCGCGGGATGTTTTTCGGCGTCCCAGAGGGTTGGCGGGGTGTCAAGCAATTTCTTCCAGGCGGCGGGCCAGTCGTTCATCCAGGGATAGACCATGCCGTCGAACTGATGGAGCCAGCAGAGCCAAGGAATAGCGCGGGGTTCAACGGGATGGACGCCGGGGCGCAATGCGGGGAAAGTGGAATCGTTGATGAGGAGCCAGGGTTGTATGGGCGCAAGGAGTGCGGCGGGTTTGGTTTCGGGGCTGGGGTTGATGGTAATTTCAGCGATACCGATGGGACCTTTGGCCACCGTGCTCTTGAAGAACAAGCGGAGGCTTTTGAAGGTGTTGGGAAACCGGAATTCTCCGAGAGATTGGCCGGGGGCGTAGGGGCGCGGTGAACTTTTGAATCCCCACCGGACGGTATACGCGGAGAAATTGATCCCGTCATTGGAGGAGAGGGTTTCGATGTCAGCGCTGTCCATACCGTTCACCCATTGGATCAAAAGCGTGGTGGCGGTGATGGGTTCCGGGAACTCCAGTTGGATCCATTCGGGGCGGTTGGCGGCAGGGGGCTGTTTGGAGGTCCAAGCGGTGGTTAGCGCG
>CAYXPO010000136.1:0-9832 GCA_964466925.1 uncultured Nitrospirales bacterium | reverse complement strand
TCCACGATTTCATTGAACGCGGCCGCACTTTCCGGACGTTGCAGCACGGCGTGAATGATCGCCTTGGTGATTTCCGTGCGGGGATAGTTGGAGTGGATTTTTCCCGCATTATTGATTGCATCCTGGAGGATGCGGGTTTCGATGTTGCGCTGAATGTCCGCGGAAGTTGCTTTCGTGTTCTCCAGTTTGTGGTCCGCGGCTTTCTTCGCCAGGAAGGCTGCAAGGTCCGGGTCTTGCGCGAGTGCGGGAAACACCATGTCGTAGTCCATCACGAGTTGCCGGGTTTCTTCGCAAGTGTCATGCCATGTGGAGACGTAGCCCGCGACGCCCGGTTGCTCATACACCAGGCCTTGTGTTTTGAAATCAAACATCGGATAGACGTCCGCCACGCGATCCAACAAGAGTAACGCCTTATGTGCGTATACTAAATCGCCCGTTACTACGTACGCCGCGCTGAGTGCATTGATCCCCGATAGAACCGCCTGCTTGAACTGTCCATAAATCAGGTATGCACCGATAAAGCGCCAGCGGTGTTCACCTTCCACATAACCTTCGCCGTCATCCACGCCGAAGTTCCGCAGGGGATCGTCCGCATTGGGATGTTCGGCATTGAAAAGAAGGGATCGGTCCGCCTTGGCGGGTTCGAAAATGCCCTTTTCATTCAGCCCGGAGGCATAAAAAGCGGCAAAATCGTTTTTCGGGAAGATTTCCTTACAATGGGGACACCGCACCTTCCAAGGACGGTCAAGGGCGGATATCTCCCACGTGTACATCGGAACATTTTGTTTGCATGCGGGGCAAAATCCATTGGACCACACCATCCAGGTGCGCGTAATGCCGGGACCGAACATCAATGCCCAAAGTTCATCATCGCTTTTATCGCGCCAAGGCTGCGCCGTATCGAGCAGGCGTTTCTTGAGTGCGGGACCCCATGGTTCGTGATCTATATTGGCCCGGACTTGTTGCACCACTTCGGGGGAATATAAGGCGCTGCCCGTTTTTACATTCTCTTGTGCAAATCCCAAGGGTGCGAACAACAATACGCCGCACAAACATGCAAAAAGACACGCTGCTTTTCTCACGGAAACGCCCTTTCGTGTGTTGGGTGTATTTGGATATTACCGCTTGTACCGGCCCATCAATTCGGTCTGGCCCAGAATATGTGTTTCCATGGCCTTGAGCACGTCCGCTTTCTTGACGCCCGCGCTCAATGTCAGGGTACAGTCGAGCGCATAGAGTTTGAAAAAATACCGGTGGTCCGAACCGCGCGGGGGCATCGGTCCGCCATAGCCGATTTTCTTGAAGTCATTCATTCCCTGCCGCGCGCCGTCCTTCAATTCCTTGTCGGCCGGTACACCCTCTGGCAGCCCCGTGGCGCTCGCCGGGATATTAAAGAGGACCCAATGCACCCACGTGCCCATGGGCGCGTCCGGATCATCGCAAATCAGCGCGAAACTTTTCACGCCCGCCGGAGGATTGGCCCATTGCAGGGCGGGGGAGCGATCCGCGCCTTCGCCGGAGTGGTTTTTGGGGATGTACGCGCCTTGTTTGAATGCCGTACTGGACAGTTGAAAGCTCATGGTGGAATCTCCTTGAGTTATCGCGGACACCGGCGAAGCCCTGTGCAGCACCGCTGCCAACACCAGACAGCACACCACGGCTCCGCCCTTCCTCCCAAGATACTGAAACATTCTTGTACGCATGGGGCATGCTCCTTTCGGTTGCCGGAACCATTATACCCCCCGAGCCCCCTGTTAAAAAGCAGGTGTTTACAAGCGAAGAAATCCATCCCGATCTTGTTCTTAACCGTCTTTTATGTCCTTTATGTCCTTTGCCGACCGCTGACCGCTGACCGCTGACGGCCCACAAGTTTGACACGCGCCCCGGTGCTTCTGGACAATCTCCCGGAGGCGAAACATTTCCAGGAGGACACTATGAGCAGGCCTGTTGTATTGGCGATTGCGGCGCATCCGGATGATATCGAGTTTATGATGGCGGGGACGCTGCTTTTGTTGAAGGAGGCGGGGTACGCCCTGCATGTGATGAATATCGCGAATGGATCGTGCGGGACGGCCGTGGATGACCACGACACGATTGTGGAGAAGCGCTGGCGGGAGGCGCGGGACGCCGCCGAGGCGCTGGGGGCCACGTTGCATCCGCCGTTGGTGGATGATCTGGACATTTTCTATACGAAGGACCTTTTGCAGAAAGTGACGGCGGTGGTGCGGGAGGCGGAACCCGCGATTATCCTTGCGCAGTCGCCGGAAGATTATATGGAAGACCATATGAATGCGTGCCGGTTGGCGGTGAGCGCGGCGTTTTTCCGGGGGATGCGGAATTTTATCAGCATCCCGGTTCAGGATCCGACGGCACAGAAAGTGACGTTGTATCATGCGGAGCCGTATGGATTGCAGGATGGTTTGCGGCGCGTGGTGCGCCCGGATTTGTATGTGGATGTTTCGTCCGTGATTAAGCGGAAACGGGAGGCGCTGGCGTGCCATCGCAGTCAGAAAGAATGGCTGGATCAAAGCCAGGGATTGGACAGTTATCTCGTGACCATGGAGGAGATGTGCCGGGAAGTGGGGAAGTGGTCGGGGCAATTCGAGTACGCCGAGGGCTGGCGGCGGCATCTGCATCTGGGCTTTTGCGGGGAGGCGGATGATCCCTTGGCGGAAGCACTGGCCGGAAATGTGCTGAATGCCGGACAAGCAAATTGATATTCCGGGCGTCCCTTGACGTCTTCCCTGATTTTTCACCGGTAGGAGATTTCTCATGTTGAAGCGAATAGTATTGGCCGTGTTGGCCGTTATCACGATAAGCCTGATGCCCTCTTGTGCCGGTCTTTCCGGGCGGGATAGCGCGCCGGAATGCCGTCCGGATACGTTTACGCTGTGGCAATTGCCGAACCAGACCCGGTCGCAGATGATGTCCTACGTGCTTCGTGGAACCGGCGGGAAAATCGTTGTGATTGACGGGGGCACGGTGGGGGACGCGCCCTATCTTAGGGAGTTTTTGAAGCATCAGGGCGGGGTGGTGGACGCCTGGTTTATTACGCATCCGCACGATGATCATTGCAGCGCGCTGACCGAGATTCTGAAGGACCCACAGGGCCTCACCCTCGGCCCCATCTATGCCTCCCTGCCGGAGGCCGCCTGGATTGGGGAGGTGGCGGATGCTTCGGAAAAGAAGACGTATGCGGAACTCACCACCGCACTCGCACAAGCGCAACGTTCCGTGACCGATCTTGAACTGGGGCAACAAATGACCATTGACGGGATGCGGATTCGAGTTCTTGGCATTAAAAATCCGGAGATCAAGAGAAACCCCATCAATAACTCCTGTGTGGTATTGCGCATCTCCGATAAGCGGAAATCGGTGCTTTTTCTGGCGGATTTGGGCGCGGCCGGCGGCGAAAAACTGCTCAAGAGCGAACAGGCCCGGTATTTGCCTTCCCAATACGTGCAAATGGCGCACCACGGCCAGAATGGCGTGAATGAGGATGTGTATCAAGCGGTCCGGCCCGAATACTGCCTGTGGCCCGCGCCGTTGTGGCTTTGGGACAATAATCCGGGCACGGGCAAGGGAACCGGGCGCTGGAAAACCCTGGAAGTGCGGGCCTGGATGGAGAAATTCCCCATCAAAAAACACTACCTGTTGTTTGAGGGTTTGCAAGAGATTCGGTAATTTCGCAATGGCCTGTAATTGTCTGGCCGCGATTATTCTGGTAGCATTCCGGCATGAAAACTTCGGATGCCTCCTGGCCGTTGGAAACCTTTCAAGACCGTGTGGAACGCGCGCGGGTACCGCGTCTCTGCCTGCTGATTGTGTTTTGCGCGGCGGCCTATTCATTTCATCTGACCTCGTTTCTGCATGCGAAGGAGGCGGTGTTAAGCGGGGGGGCCGTGATATTGGCGGCGTTGGCCCTGGCGCGGGGCGGCATTTCGTACTATGGGGTGGGCGCGTTTCTTCCCTTATGGTGCGCGATCACGATTTCAGTGGGATTGGGCGCGGCGCAGGTGAAGGCGCACGAGGCGGAGGAGGCGCTTCGCATCGGCACGTTGCTGTTGGTGGCCGCGCTGTCCTTCGACATGCTGGCCTATCCTTCCTCGCGGGTGCGGATTTTCCGGGCGGTGATTCTCTCCGGCGCGTTGGTGGCCGCGCTGGGGCTGATGCAATACGTTGATCTGCTGCCCACGTTTTTCCCGCGGTTTCCCGGGTACAATCAGCGGATGTATTCCGTTTTTGGCAATCAGGACCTTTTCGGGGGCTACATGGCCGTCACATTTGCCCTGCTGCTGACGGAATTGGATGAACGGGATAGAGACCGGCGGGGCATTGGGGTCTGGCCGCTGTGGTTTACGGGCCTGCTGGCCGCGCTCTTGCTGACCGGGTTGTTGCTGTCGGGGTCGCGGTCCGCATGGCTGGCCGCAGTGGCGGGCGGTGCGGTGGCATTTCCCTGGAAACAGATAGCGGGCACGCGCGTGTTGCGCTTCTTGGCGGTAACGGTGTCGGTTATTGTGGTGGTGGCCACCCCGCTTTGGCCATGGCCGTGGGAGCGTGTGGCAAATACGTTTTCCCACGAAGACGTGGGAGGACGGGCGCGCCTGTGGTTTTGGGATGGCGCAGCGCGCATGGTCCGCGATGCCCCGGTGACGGGGGTGGGGCTGGGCAATTTCCCCTATTGGAGTCCGAAGTATATGGGGGAAGCGCTGACCGCCCCCGGGGGCGAAACTCATTATCAAAATGAATTGGTTACGATGGACGCCCATTGCGAGCCCCTGACCTATTTGGCGGAACTGGGGATGCTCGGCGCGGTGTTCGGGGTATGGATGCTGGCGCGGCTGGCGCGGGGGCGCGGCGCCGCATGGGGGGGGCTGGCCGCTTTCTTGGTCTTTTCGCTGTTTAACGCGGCGTGGCACAGCGCCCCGCATGCCTTGGCGGGACTGCTGCTGGCGGGGTCCTTGCTGCATCCCAAGACTTGGGATTGGCGCAAACAGGATATGGGCCGGCCCATGAATGGCGTGGTGTTCCTGTTGTTGGCCGTGGTGTTTGCGGCGGGTGTGGTGTGGTGCACCCTGATCCCCAGCTATCTTCAATGCCGCGCGGAAGCGGTGCATTGTGCCGGGGGCGACCCCCTGGGGTTGTATGAACGTGTGTTGGAGCATCGCTGGCCCAACGCGGAATGCCGTGAGGAGTATGGGATGGCGTTGTTGGATCGCGACCGGCCCGCCGACGCCTATGTACAGCTTCAATGGGCCCTGGAAGGACTCGACACGGGGCGTGTGTATTTGCTGTTGGGGGTTGCCGCGGAACGTCTGGGGCAAAGGGAGGCGGCGCGCACGTGGTTTGCCAAATGCCTGGAACGGTGGCCTTTCAATGAAGAAGCCGGAAGCCGCTGGATGGCCTTGACGCCTCCGGAAGAAAGGAATCGCTGACGGCGGGACGGGGATTATTCAGGTTCCCAGTAGTACTTGGCGATGGCCTCTTTGATGTCCGAGGGGGTGACGACCACCACCTCGACTTTTCGGTTGGTGGTGCGTTCGACGTCCTCGATGGCCAGGAGGTCCAGGGGATTGACCATGGCGAGAACGAGTGCCTCGTCGGTGGTCCGCACGGGCAGGCATTGATGCTGATGGGCGAGGCGTTCAGTGAGGAGCGCCGTGGCGGCGGGCGCAATCGTCATGTCGGAAAGATGGACGAACTTTACGTTGCATTGACAGGCGAGGGCATGGGCGATGGCTTCTTCGCCGGCGTAGCCCTTTTCAATGAGGAGGGCGCCAAGATGCCGGTTTGGATTCTTCCGTTGCTCCTCCAGCATTTCTTCGAGTTGCTCCGAAGATATTATTCCCGCTTCGATCAGAATCTCGCCCAAGCTGCGTTTGGGGCCGGATTTGTTGCCGGCGGCTTCCAAGACGCGCTGGATGTCGCCGTTTTTGTCGGGCGGGGCATAGGTGCGGCGGTATTGATCAACTTCATGGCGCAGGCGCAGAATGGTTTCCTGCGCTTCTTCGTTTTCTTTCATGGCCTCGGCCAATTGCGCGGCCAGCGAGGCCTTGGTGCCCTTGGCGGTTTCGAGGCGCAGTTTTTCTTCCAGGGCGTTCGCGCGTTCGCGTTCCGAATCGAGGGCCTGCTGCAGATTGGCGGTCTGGGCAAGTTTTTCATCGCGTTCGCCAAGGGCCTTCTGCAATTGACGGATTTCGTTCCGCAAACCGTCCAATTCGCCTTGGGCCTGTTCCGCGGCTTCCGCGCGGACGCGCAAGGCTTCCACCTTGGCCTGGGCTTCGATTAAGGTCTGCTGCTGGTTCTTGTGGGCGGTGTCCAACCCGGCGAAATTTGAACGGAGTTCCTCCAATTCCGCGCGCAAGGACTCCTCAATCTCTTGAAGGCGGGCAAGCTCCGAACGCGCCCCTTCTTCACCCTGGGAGCGTTCTTCGAGCGCGCGGTGGAGCGATTCCGCGCGCTCTTTTTCCGAGTCGAGCGCGGCGGTGCGTGAAGCCAATTCCTGTTCCAGGTCGGCCATGCGCTTCTGGGCGGCTTGAAGCGCCGCTTTCTGATCGCCCAGTTCTTGGTTCTGCGCGGTCAAACGGTCTTCAATGCGCTTGCGCGCTTCCTGCTCCATGGCGAGCTGGGCTTCCGTTTCCGCCAGTTGTTCCTGGGTGTCGGATTCTCCGTCCGCCCCCTTGGCAATAAGCGCGCCCAGTGCCTGAATACATTCCTGCAGTCTCCCCGGGCGGGCTTCCAAATTGGATTGTTCCACATCGGCCAGACGGGCCAGCTCCCCGAGGCTCTGCTGCACTTTCCCCAATTGTTCCGCGAAGGCCTTTTGCACGGCCGCCGAACGATTCAGTTCGGCTTCCATGCTCTGCTGGAGTGCTTGAAAGGATTCTTGCACAAGCGAATCATCCATACTAAACTCTTTCCTTACTCACACCCTGACTGGAAGTAGGTTAATCACTATCTTCAGTTTTGTCAAGAGAAATTTTTCAGAAATTTTGCCGCCGCCGTTTTTTCTGGAATTATTATCGCGAAGGCGCAGAGGGTTGCGGGGGAGTCAGGGCGGGGGAATGAGGCGAGGGGGAACGGATGAACCAGAGAGTCAACAGACTCCGAAGAGTCGAAATTGGAAACCTGCGGGTCGCGATACACCCTAAGCGGCAGCTTTTGAAGCAAGTGATGTGCGGGGTGAGGCATAATCCCTTTGTATTCAGTGCATATTTCGCCGGGGAACGGATTTAGGACGCGGTTCGCCGTAAAAGCCGTCCGGGGCGGGGTTCGGGGCAATAGGCGCCTTGATTTACAACATGGTTTCCATTGATAAACACGTGATCGACGCCTGTGGGGAATTGATTGGGCTGCTTGAAGCAAGCGCTGGAATGGAGGGAGGCGGGATCGAACACAACGATGTCCGCATGGGCGTTCTTTTCAATCTTGCCACGTCCTTTCAGGCGGAAATGTTCGGCGTGCAAGCTGGTGCACTTCCGTATGGCCTGTTCGAGGTTGAGCAAGTTCATATCGCGGACAAAGCGCCCGAGGAATATGGGATAACACCCGTAAAACAGCTTCGAGGGATGCCCTTCGCCCATGAGGATGGCGTCGGTGGAGATCATGACCTCGGGGTGCTTCAGGCCCGCGAACATGGAACGCTCGGTAAACCGGTCATCGGGTTCGGCCATGCTCTCAAACACCAGGACATGACCATTTTCTTCGAGCAGGAGGTCGCAGGCGGCGTCAAAGGGGTGTTTCCCCTGTTCGGCGGCAATCTCCACCAATTGACGCCCCTCGTACTTCTTGTTTTTCTCTGAAGCCACCGCCATGATGTGGGCGCATTCCCACCCCATGAGTTTGAACAAATTGAGCGACCACGAATCGCCTTCCACGTGCGGCCACTCCGTTTTCCCATGCTCAATGCCGTGCCGGATTTTTTTGCGTGTTTCCGGGTCCTGCAGCCGCGCCAGAACCTCTTCGGAAGTGCCTTCAACGGACCACGGCGGGAAGAAAGCGAAGATATGGGTGAATCCGGACGTGGTGGGCATGATGTCCATGCCGGCGTCCACCCCGCGCGCGCGCGCCTGCAGCATGTGTTCGATCCGTTCCTGGATCGGCTTATGCAGCGGGATCGGGGGCGTCCACCACTTCGACACTTTTGCCATGGCGCGCACGGCGCCGCGCGCGAGGGGGCCGATCCAGCCCATGTCCGGAACCCAGAAAATATGCGAGATTTGCGCCCGTATCCCATTCTTGCCCGCCACCTCGAATACTTCGTCCATGGCTTGCGGCAACGTATTGGAATAACTGCGCAAATGGCTGGTGAAGATGGCGTCGTATTTCTTTAGGATTTGCCCCAGCCGCAGCAATTCGCGGGTGTCGCTTTGGCTTCCGGGGACATATTGGAGGCCCGTGGACAGGCCGATGGCGCCCTCTTCCAGGCATTGTTCCAGGGCACGGGCCATGTTTTCGATTTCATCGTCCGTGGCGTAGCGCATCTGTCGTCCGGTTTCATTCATGCGGATCAATCCGTGTGGTGCGAGGGGGGCCATGTTCATGGCGAGGCCGCGCGTTTCCAGGGTGTCGAAGAATTGTCCGGAGGTGCGCCAAGGGAGGTCCCGTTCGATGTCCAACCGGGTGAAGATGTTCAGGTAGGTTCCGATGGCGGCAAGGTTTTTTTCCTGAAGCGGGGCGAGGGACATGCCGCAATTGCCCCCCACAAACGTCGTGATGCCCTGCCGGATCAGCGGCTCCAGGAGTTTGGCATGATCATCGCGAAACATGGCGAGTTCGGCATGGGAATGCGGGTCCACAAACCCGGGACAGACAATTTTTCCAGAGGCGTCAAGCGTGGTTTTCGCCTCGGCGGCGCCGAGGGGTTCGAGGGCGGTAATGTGTTCGCCCACTATGCCGAGGTCTGCTTGAAACCGGGGTTTTCCGGTGCCGTCAATAACCGTGCCATTCTTTATCACGACATCAAACATGGCTGTCTCCCTTTCTGGTTTCCGCCCGCTCAAAAAACATACCAAGCTGCGTGTTTGACTCTTCGATGCATGGAGGGGTGTCAAGCGGGGCGATTTGCCATCAATTTCGCCCGCCGATGTTTGACATCCATCGCCGTTGTTTGTTATCCTACCCCTTCAGAAAGGGCCTGTAGCTCAGCTGGGAGAGCGCTGCGTTCGCAATGCAGAGGTCAGGAGTTCGATCCTCCTCAGGTCCACCAATAAAAACAATTATACGCCGGCGGAGTGCCAACCACCTGCCGACGTTCCATTTTTGTCCCCTTTCGTGCGCCGCTTCCTGGCAGAGTGAAAAGCGGCACGTGCGAAATCGCCTTTCAATGCGCCGGTTCGTCTCTAAAATGCCCGGTAATTTGCTCTGTGCGCCGTGTTTTCCCACGAAAAGGGCGGTTTCGCCTTTGGTTGTGAAAATAATTGACAGTGTTGGGCGGCTATGCTAGACTCACGTCGTGGTGTAAATGGATATGGCGGCTATCGTTAACGGAAATGCGAGGCTGAATATGAAAAAAAGCATGTATGTAATTCCGGTCGTGGTGGTAGTGACGGTGGCGTTATTGCTGCCGGCCATGCCGGTTGTGGCGCAAATGTATAATCCCGATGAGGACCTTCCCAAGCCCACGCGTCTGGAGAAATCCCTGACAAAGCTGGGGCGGGGGTTGTCCAATATTTTTCTGGGGTGGGCGGAACTTCCGCTGGCCTTGGACCGTGATATCAAGCAGGGAAAATCGTTTGGTCATTTGATTGGGGTAGCGCCGGTATTGGGAACGGCGAAAGCGGTGATGCGGACAGGCACGGGCGTGTTTGAGACCGATTCGTTCCCCGTATCC